>CAYGSG010000024.1:0-38371 GCA_964352615.1 uncultured Phycisphaeraceae bacterium | reverse complement strand
CTGATCGAGTTTCCCGATCAGAGGCATACGTGCGGGTGTTCTTGACCCTGCGCAGGACGCTGACGGCATCGGCGGTCCAGGCTGAGGGTTCTCGTTCCACGTGCGCGCGTAGCCGTTTCCTGGTCCGTTCGTAGGATGAGGGATTCCGAGGCAATCCGGATTCTGTTAGGATGCCAGAACGATGAAGCAGTCGGGGTGACAGAACTCCAGTTGAACTTTTCCAGGCTCAGATTGGCCTCTGGAGCCTGGAAACGCGGATTCTGATTTGCGACCATGCTCTGAGTACCAAGCAAGTGCTCGCTGGCGAACCTCCTGATCTGGCCACCCACATGAGACACTCACCTTCGGAGAGCGCCTCGGCGGCGGCGTGCTCCTTGGTTGAAGCCAGATAGAAGACCGGCTGGACGTGATGGTTGTAGCAGCCTTCCGACCGCGGCGGCTTCGGCGGCGGCCCCATGCCCTTGAACTCGCCGGGGCAGGTCGAATCCGCTTCAGGTATAGCTCTCGCTGAGGTCACACTCGTTCGCGACCCGCACTGGTCAGGCCGGCATGCATATACTGGGTGGTCCCACTGATGTGAGAGGTCACTTGCACTAGGAGAATCGCAATGCGCCGTCAATTCTCAACGCTGCTTGCCCTCTGCCTCACGGGCTTCCTCGCAGCGTGTTCGGCCCGACCACCGCTACCACAAGGAGAGATGGCCAAGCTGTTCGAATCGAAGGAGTTCGCAGTCTCTCAGGCAAGTTGGGTGGTGAACACGACAAGCGGCGAGGTCTTTGATCGCGAGTACGAGTTTCAGCAGCTAGATGACTTTCGTAGTACCTACGATGTGGCGGTGGCAAAGTATCGCGGAATTCGTAATGCGCTCATCGGTCACTTGCGCGGCGGCTCGAGCGCAGATATGAAACAACTGGCCCAAGATGTTCAAGACTTGCGTTCGCGGACCGCAGAGGTCGGAGAAAAGGCGACTCAACTTGCAGTTACATTCCGTGAGCATGCTACGCATCGCGACCCGCAACTTAGCCACAACGATTTTGTCATCGTTCCCATTCCGACCGCGACCGCGTTGAGTCAGGGATCAGCGGCAATCATTAAGAGCTTCTTCGACGCCTGGGCCGCCGAACAGGAGCGGCGGCACGCACTGAAGCTCCAAGTTGCCGATGACCTTGCAGCAGAGATTCACGACATGCCTACTTATGCGGAACTCATAGAGAAGGCACAACGGCGTCCTACTTCGATCGGAGAGGATTAGGGACCAGTTCTTCCTCATCCCACCATGGTTCTGGGGTCTTATCCAACATACGTTCTTGTGTCATCGGCCAAGCTGCATCGAGCACTTCCTCATACATCTTGCCTATGTCGGGTGCTCCTTCGGGCCAGTAGCCATACCGCCTCATTGCCATGCGGACGGCGATCCTCCTCATCCAATGTGGTGGGTGAGTGATACTCCCGAATGACTTCATGTATTCGATTTGCTCCGGGGTCAACTCTGGAGCAACTCCATCCTCAGGCTTCAAGATGGCGAGTACGAGACCAACACCGCGCTGATACTCCTCTGGACTAATTGATCGATCGAATCGCCGCCCTGTTGTCGCCACATGCCGCGCATCTTGCTCAAACTGGGCTATGGCAAGAAAAATGTCAGCACACCACGCGCGGATCTGGAGATTCTCGCGCTGCTCCCGTTCGTTGGCTACAAGAAACAAGCCCATGATGTCTGCTTCAAACTCTTGACGCCACGAAAAAATCTGCTCGCTGGCCAGATCGACTTCAACTGATTCCCTCTCGGCAGACGGATCAGGATCGCTTATCAGATTTAGATGGGAAACACGGATGGGTCTATGGTTCCGAATATCGTGGCCAAACTCATGACCCACGATGAACATCTCGATAGAGTCTAGAAGCGTCGTGGCGATGATTTGTCGCGATTCATCTAGCTGCTGCAAGGACAATCCGACTCGCGGCCGAGAGCCATGGACATACCAGCACATCTCATTTGCAACGACTTGTACGATCAAGGGGATTTCGGTCACGCGGCCTCTGGTTTCCTCGCGATTCATGCGAAAGAAGGTTCGGCCCTCTGCATCGATTCCCGTCGGCGTGGCAGCCGCAAGAGTTTTGGCGAACGACCAGACGAAATCGTACACCCGACTATTTATAACAAGGATTGCTCGGTCGGCGCCAGGACTCTTCACCCGGCGTGCATTGACGCCTTCGACCTGAAGTGTTCCAATGATTGGCGCCTCCCCAACCGGCATACCCAATCGCATTCCGATAGAATGCAATCTCGAAAGTATGTCATGTATGGTAGCCGAGAAGAGCGGGTCTTCATATCGAGTATTAGATCGTCCTGTCTGCAGCCACACGTCACATTCCGGACATCGATCGATGTAGCCCACGGACTGAAGATGCTCGATCTCCGCCAGAACCTGTTCAATCGTGGGCCCAACTGCATTCTCGGCCGCATGCCGCTGCATTCGCTCCAACAAACGGTACCCCGCATCCGTGTCAGAAAGGTAGCCGCGATTGTCCAGAGATTTGGCGGCGTCTGCCGGTGGAAGCGATTGCGGCTCCTGCTCCGCTCGACATGGCGACACAAATGCGAGAGAATCAACGGTCGCCCAGGCACATAGTACGAAGATGACTCGATGCTTGTTCAAATACAACTCCTGTTGATTCAGGGTGATCGCGGATCGGAGTGGCAATTCATGTCATGGGAGGCACAGACGGTTCCGTTCAACCCGGAGTCATGCTAGGGCCCCCGTATCGACAAGTCGGTTGCGCCCATCAGCACGTTCAACTCGCGCATCTCCTTTCGATGTTCACAGGACGTGATTGAACTGTCACATAAATACAGATGGCCCCGGCACTTGCCGAGGCCATCAGGTATGCGAAATCGGGGTGACAGAACTCCAGTTGAACTTTTTGCAACCGGAATCGGCGTTTGGGACCAGGAGACGCGGATTCTGGTCTCGCGGAAAATGAGGCGCGGATCTCCTTGATTCCATGTGTTCGAGCCTCAAAGACAACCGTGTCTTGAGCGCCGGCCAAAGGGGCGGCGCACTGAAGATGTACCACACACCCTTGCCAGGCCTCACCTCCTGCCAATTCCCGGATCTTACTGGCTGGGAACGGGGCCGCAGTTGTGTGCGGTGCCGAAGTGAACCCACTGAGCCCGCTCGGCCAGCCCACTGGCGCGAGCACTAATCGCTGGCCCAACTGCAGTAAATGCAAAATCAAGGGGCAGTCCAGTCAGCAGTCCGCCCACGGCAACAGGCAACGCCACTACCGAAACCAACCCCCCAACACGACGGAGCGTTGTTGCACGCGATAGATCCTTCATCGCGAGTTCGAAATCCCGCCGCATTCGCTTGACTATCGCAACCTCGCCCTGGCTGACAGCAGTTCGCCAGATGGACAGTTGCTCTCTGAATCTCTCAACATTGGGGTCGTGGTACAACCTGATGAGGTCGCCAAACGTGTCGACCTTCGGTACTGCGTTGACCTCCTCAACATAAACTCTAAACAGTTGCGTGCCGTCTTCGACAGTGGAGATCTCGTGTGTTCCTTCAACGGATCCAGCGAAACACATCGCGCTCGATCTCTGACCGGAGATTCGGAATAGTTGGCGGAACTGGAGCCATGCCAACCAGAATCCGAGGATCTGCTCTGCATGCGGCGTACCCGCCATTCCCAGCGTCATGCCAAGTTCGGCGGAATCGCTAAAACCCTTCTGCCGCCATGACACGATGGCGTCGAACATGTCGCCGAGGCCAGCAGTTAGGAATGAGTGTTGTAGCCGCTCCTGCTCCCGTGCCGCGAGCGCCTGAACGCCTTCGCGCGGCCACAGGTTCATCTCCCGAAGCAGGAACGCACTATCAATCTCCCACGGCCTGACCGCCGAACTCTCGTCGGTGGAACCTCCCCACAGCGACTCATACATCGCGCCTCCATCAACAGACATGGACTCAAGCGAATCAACTACTGCCTGTTGTGACGAAATAAACTTTCGAAAGAGCTCTGGCGCGAAAGTGTCGACGAGGAGCAGCAGAAGACGAAACTCCCGAAGATAGTAGTTGTAATCATCAATCAATTCGGAGGTTGTGGAATCTGTCGCATCGGTTCGCCCCTCTACATCGTTGAGAGACCAGAGCCCGGTGTAGTCGGATCGATCTTCCAACTCACGTGCGGCACACACGAGCTTTTGGCAGACACCGTCCAGAACCTGGACGTCGGCAAGATCGATTGGGTAGTCTACGATGACGTCCAAACCGAGCTTCCGGCTTAGCTCTGTAAGGCAGACATCATGAGCCTCGCGCGGCAGAAGCAAATCAAGTCCACCGTGAATGACCGCGTTCGAAAGAACCCGGGACTTGTATTCCGATACATCGTCGTCGATCGCCGCCATCTGATCGCCAAGCTCAAAGCCTGAATCGATGTGCCCTTCCCCTTCGGCCCAAGCCAAGAACGCCGTTGAATCCCCGACATCCATGATGCAACCACTAGTCGTCATCGGGCTGTTGGGGCTCGCAGTCACTGACTGAGTGTAGTCGCGACAAGCGGGATCCTGGTCACTCGTCACGGACCAAGCCACAGGGCCCTCAGCAATGGATGTGTCGAATCGGGTTCAACTGGCCGGCCCCGCGCCCAGACAAGATTGAACTCGCCGGTAAATAAGAGATGGCCCCGGCACATGCCGAGGCCATCAAGGCATCAAATTTCGGGGTGAGGGGATTTGAACTGTGTCCCACGAGCCGTGAGACGGTAGCGAGGCCGCACGTGCTATCTGGTACTCGGTAAGGTGATCGCGACTCGCCGGATGTCAAGAACTGTTCGCGCAACTAGGCTGTCTGTTTCATCGCCTACTTGCCAGCCGCCCCCAACCCGTCGGTGCTTCCCAGTGCTGGTCCAACTCATGAAGCTCTACATCGCGCTGCAGCGACCCTGACGAGGTCAGCTCCCAGCCCACATCATGCGGCACCACAATCGCACGGACGCGGAATGCCCGCAGTGTTCGATGGACGTGGTTGGCTCCAATCTGCTCAAAGTGGGGGAGAATGATCTTTCGGATCTGCTTGGCGGTCATGGGCTGGCTGATGGCTCGGAGCACAAGCCTGCGGTATCGCCCTGCGCAGATCCACGATCGGAGTTCGAGTTCTTCCTGTGTCAGATCGTGCGGACACTCCGGTGCATCGCCGGTGAGTTCCTTGGCGAGCAGGTTGCCCAAGGAGCTCCGCCTATAGAGCCGCGACTGGTGGCAAGAAGTCACCGGTTCGATCAACCTGTCAGCTTTCAGCCGGGCAAAGGCCGTCTCGATGCATTTGCGATGTGAGCCCGGGATGCGTTCCCTGACTTCTCGGCAGCACCGGGGGCAAGACAGAAGCAGCAAGACACGGTGACGCGTGGGCAGCTGGGCGAACGGGTCATCCCTGTCCACCCGGTGGCACCTCGTTTGGAACGGTGTCTCGGCTGAGCGAGTGGAGCATACCGCTCAAGCGAGCGATATCGCGATCGAGCAAGTGCAGTTGCCCTAGGCAGTCCTTTAGAACAGGTGTGTTGCCGCGTTCGTGAGCGTGCTGCGCGGTTCGGACGCAGGACCGGAAGCGATCGAGCAATTCTCGGAGCCCGCGAAGCAGCGTCCGGAGCTGGCGGTGGTGGGGTTGCTTGCGGGCCGGGTTATGCAGGGCGATCTCGAATCGCTCGTCGAGCGCAGTGGCCCGAGCAGCAAGGTCGATGAGTTGGTTGTCGATAGCGGCGTGCGGCCCATCCGTCTTGAGCAGCGTCTCGACGGCATGAATGCCCGGGGCAAATGAAGTCTGAGGCGGGTCCATGGTGGACTGACAGAGCGCCGCTGTCGCTCTTGTAGCTTGAAGCCGATCGGCCCGCGGCCGTGGTGCTACCTCCGAGTCGTGCGATGTGTTCCGCGTGCTGCCCACCGGCAAGAAACAGGGAATACAGCATCAAAAGTGTTTCGTACCCATGCGGTGACCAATAGTGAATGATTGCGAAGTGCTGTTTCATGCGCGATTGCGCATCAGCGCTCGCCATCGAGCCGTCTGAGCAGGTCATCCAGCCGTGCCGCAAAGCCGTGGAGTTCCAGCACGAGCCCCCGGATGCGTCGCTGGGGCACCAGCACCGGTCGGGCCTTGCGGGCCTCGTGGTCGCGGGTCATGTCCTCAGCAATCTGGACGATGCGGTCGGCTCTGGCAACGAGCTCTGTGAACATCCGTTCTGTGAGCACGCCTTCGTAGGGATCGGTTGTCTTCATGTATGAGTGGAAATGCGTTGCTTTGAAGTGCTTGGCGGCGAATCGGCCCTCGGCGCAAACAGGCCGCAGGCCGTTTAGACGCAAGGCTCTTGAGTAGGGAGTGCCAGCCCATCATCATGGAACCACTCTCAAGCGGTAACACACCGAAGTACACCCACGGGTACCAGCACGACTCCGCGCTGCATCCCTGGCTGGAACACAAGCAAACGGCCTCGCAGGCCAAGCTCCGCATGCCCGCTCTGTTGGCGGCCCAGCGACTCGGACTGGCCGACCGCCGCTGCGAAGAACTCAGCAGCGAGGCTGACCGTCTGCGCGACTGGCTGCTCAACCGGCCTCTGAACACCGAGCCCGCCCAGGTCGAACGCATCGAGCAGCGGATCACGGGGCTCGAAGACCGGCTGCACGCCGAGCGGGTGGCCGTGTGGAAGGACCTCATGCCGCTGCTGACGGTGTCACGCGACGCGGCGATCGAGGAGTTGCGCAGCACGTGGCTGTCCGAGTACGGCCGGCTCCTCAATGGCAAGCCAAGTGTGGGGGGTGGGGGCGATGAGCCCGGCTAGTGACCCGAGGTTCCGTCAGCTGCGACCGATTCTGGGCAAGAAGATCGAAGCCCTGGAGGCGGCTTGGCTGACCGGCTCGCCCACTGAGCGTCAAGAGATCGAGATCGTCCTTGAGTTGCTCCGCCGACAAGCGAGCGATCGCTGGTCCACGCTGCTCGACCCACCCGAGGGCAACCAAGCGGACGGCCCGATCCGGCTGGGCCGCATCCGGCACGGGCGGCACATGCTGGGTCATCTGGGATTGCATCCAAGCGAGCTGCTCCAGCACACCGTGGTCCTCGGTCGTTCTGGGGGAGGCAAGAGCAACCTGGTCCACCACATCCTGATCCAGCTCAAGCGCATGGACACTTCTTGGGTGGTCACGGATCACAAGCGATCGACGCGGCGGCTGTGCGGGTCGGATGACGGCTCTGGGATTGTGGTCGCTGCGCTCGGCCGCGACTTTGGGGCAACACTCTCGTTCAACCCACTCGTGCCGCCTCCAAGTGTTGGCTTCAATACCCATGTACGCCAGGTCGTTCAGTTGTTCTGCGATCTGTACACCGGCGGCGCAGCGGCCGCCTCGGTCCTGGTCGAAACGATCGAAGGACTCCGAGTCGGTGATCGCATCCCGACGCTTGTGGAGGTCCAAGGACAAATTCAGAGGCACCCGGGGCGTGGCCGCTCGGCCCCGTGGCGGCAGACAGCGCTGCGCATCCTTGACCGGCTGACTTCCGGCCCGCTGGGCCGGGTGCTGTGCGCTCGTCGCGATGCCGGTGCTGTAGAGGCGATGCTCGGTGGTCACACGATTCTGGAACTCGACGGCCTGAGCCGCATCGATGCGAGCCTCCTCGCTCAGTTGCTCTTGGGGCGGCTGCACGCTCATCTGCTGGCAGATTCGCCTCGCAACCGACTCCGTTTACTCGTGTGCCTCGAGGAGGCCCAGGAACTCGCTTCGCGCCGCGATGGAGCGCGGGAGACGATCATTGAATCTGTCATCCGCACCGGACGCGAGAGCGGCCTTGGCATGCTGTTGGCCACGCAGCAGCCGACGACCATCTCGCCTGTGATTCTGGCCAACTGCTTTGCGCGGGTGTGCCTGAATCTCTCGTCACGCTCGGATTCTGCGGAGGCCGCGCAGCTGCTGATGCTGGATCAATCGGGAGCGGCGATGCTTGGCACGCTGCCCGTCGGGCAAGCGGTCTGCAGGCTCGCTGGGCGCTGGCCGCGTCCGGTCCATCTCGAGATACCCCTCGTGCCGATCGACAACGGACCTTTCACAGACCGCGAGGTGCTGGCACGATTTCTGACCAGCAAGCTGGCTCGATCGAGCGATTCCGCTCGTTTCACCGGGTCCACGCCATCTGGGCCTTTGCAACCGCCACAAACGGCTATACCGCCGAGTCCGCTCCCGCAGAGCGCTACGCGCTCTCCCGGAACGCCCACATCATCTTCTGTCTGTACTGATCTCACACTCATATCCACGCCCCTGGATGGATATGAGCTGCTCGACCATGATCCTCTCGCGCGTGCGCTGCTGGAGGATGTGGCCAGGCATCCGTTTGACGGTGTCGCGGCTCGCTACGAGCGGCTGGGTGCGTCGCGTCGGCGCGGGACGGCCGCCCAGCGGGCGCTGATCGGGGCGGGCTACCTGCGGCGTTGCAGGCTCTCCGTCCCCGAGAGCAGCTTGCTCCTGCTCGAACTCACCGACGAAGCCAGAGCGTGGTGCCAGCGTCACCGGGTGCCGATCACGCCGTTCCACGGCGGGCTGGAGCACGCGTATTGGTGCGATCGAGTTGCCAAGACACTCAAATCTGAGTCGTGGATGGTGGATCAAGAGCACAGAATCCACAATCGACGCGTCGATGTATGGGCAGAGAAGGACGGCAAGACGCTGGCCGTAGAGGTCGAGTCGGGAGCCCGCTCGATCGAGGAATGCGTCGTCCGGCTCGAGGACCTCCCAGCAGACCGCCGAGTGCTGCTGTGGCTGGGTCAAGCAGTTCACAGCATCTCTAGGAATGGTCGGGTGAACGTGCTGTTCCCGCGTGAATTGCCACGAGTCTGTTGGGATGGAATCGGCGTGGTAGACTCGGGCGTCGGCAGGCCCGGAGACTCTCATCATGCCCAGCAACACTCATGAATTCGCGTCCCACGAACTCAGCGCGTTGGCAACCACGCCGCAAGCACTGGACAACCAGTATTTGCCGGACAAGGCGTTGGCTCTCTTGTTGGAAGATGACCCGTTTCAGGAGGAGCTCGAAGTTGCCGCTGTGCTGCGCGATGCATCAATGCAGCGAGAGTGGATCCGTTGCCTGCTCTATTCGCCTCAGGTCTTCATCAACCGCGCCTTTGCGATCAACCACCCAAGCGTGCTAGCGGGCCTGCGGCAGGAACCGGAGTCCTTCGCAGCGCTGTTCGAAGACGACCGGATCGTCGTCCACCTCTTGAACAACTCTGTCCGCAAGTCAGGTGCAACGAAGCGCGAAGACGATCTTCCCGATGTACTCGAGGATCCCCCGTTCGACATCGCGCCTCATGCCGAGCAAATCTGGAAGGGTTATTTGTCAGCGGGCCATCCGACTAGGTATCTTCGGCTAACAGAAGCGGAGGATGCTCAGGTCGTGGATCGGTTTCCTGCACTTTTCAAAAACATCTCCTACATCAACTCCGCGGAGGCAGAACAGTTGCTGCTCGGCCTCCGCGGATTTGAGCCCGACCCAGACACGGTCGATGATTTTCGGGTGTTCTGTGAGCACGAGATTACAGGCTGGCTTCGGAGCGATGACCGCACAAGCCGTGGAGCGCTCTATGCCCGATTCGTGTTGCCGGATGGCGTGCCCACGAACACGGTCATCGTGGATCCCAAAAAGCCCTTTTCACACGAAATGAAGCTGCTGTCAGACCTCGCGTACAACCACAACGTGCCGACGACGATCGGGCGACACTCGTTCATCCCCACGGGGCTGCCGGACCCTCGCTGCTTGCCACCGTCTCTTTACGCCAGGCGTGAACCACGAACGCTGGCAAGTGGTGTCGGCGATATCTTGGAGGAGGTCACGGTTGCGGCTCAGGAGGAGTTTATCTACGAGAGCCAGAGCGAGCTCGTAGTGCCCGATTGGGCCGCGCTCTCGCTCAACGACGTGCTGACGATCCAGGGATGGCCCGAGTGGAGAGAGATGACGGATCGGCAGAGGGAGCTTGCGCTCTTTGAGTCGACCGCAGAGTTCCGAATACGGCTCACGGAATACGGCAACGCGGTCGTCACATTTCAAGAGAAGCTGGGAGCGTTGACAATTGAGAGCGGTTGGCGGACGTTCTCGAAGGAATTGCTCAAGCTGACCGTAAAGCCTGTGGTGCTGCTCGCCGGCAAGCCGGTCACGCCAGCATCGGCTCGCGATGCGATCAGTCGGGGCCAGAGCAGGCTGTCTGATTTGACGATTGACACGCTGATCGACTTCACAAGCCAGCGCAAACTGAGCGCCTGGCGTCGGGACCGCCGTGCATCTGTTCGATCTGCCGTTTCACGTGTCAAAGCGAGCGATGAGGTAATGACCGCGCTCGATCGGATTGCGAGTCGCGAATCCAATCCGGATGTTCAGATCGAAGACGTGTCGAAACTGGCCAACTAGATATCGGCATCGGTCGTTCGGTGATGCTCTCGCTTGGCCCAAGCGGAGATCGTGATTGAGCAGTCGATTTCACCGTGCCCGATCATGTCACTAATCTGACTGATTGGCACCCTGAGGACGGATTCGATTCCTTCGGCCTTCCCCTGAGGTCTTACGGGCAACGGCTCCGATTCGAGTACGGCTTCAAAGACTTGCACGCTGGATGGCGATAGTCCCGTGTTCCAGTAAACGGGCCCGAGATCGGCCAGGTCGCGAGCCCGCACACCCATCTCCTCGGTTAGTTCTCGTTGTGCGCTCTCTGGCGGACTCTCGCCCGGCTCTGCGAATCCCCGAGGGAACTCAATGTGGCATTTCCGGGTGGCGTGGCGGAAGTGGCGGACGCAGTACACGGCGCCGTCAAACACGGGGATTATGACGGCCCCCGGTCGTCCGAGGGGCTTCTCGAGAATCCTCAGGTACATACCGGGTTTGCCATCCGAAAACCTGACGGCATCTCGGAGAATCGCAAGGTACTGGTCCTCGAAGACGACGCCGTGCTCCCCCCAAGCGGGCGGCAAACCGTCTTGCCGGAGTCGAGAGTGGAAGCTCGCGACTGCCTGGCTGGCATCGCCACCGAGCAGCAGCTCGATCGGGTCCGAACGAGTGGACTGGAACAGGTCAGGCAATGCCCGGCAAACGTCGGCATACGAGAGGGGTTCGGGTGTCATGTGGGCGGAGCATAAGCCGCAGGTACGACGGGCAGCCAGTGCCTCAGGCAATGCACAGCTCGTGCCACGCGACATCCCGCGCCGCGATCCATAGGCGGGAGCGCTGACGTGGCTGCCATTAATGGTTGACCCGTCGCATACTGGAATGCCCCAGACGGCTCCACTCCATCAGCGTCGGATCGATGCCGGTGCGTGGCCTCCCGTGCCGTTGGAGGCCTTGGCCATTCATACCGGAAGCTTGATAAATCGCGGTTGTTTCCCACTTCAAAATGACTACAAACCAATCAATTGATTTGCACGGCTACTCCGTGCTGCATGACAACACACTGTACAGACGTGCTCCTTGCGAGACTTCGGGCGGAGAATCGTGGGATCAGGTCGTAGAGCTGCACCGCTTGACGCTGCCCAAGCATGGGGAAGTGCTCGACCGGGCGAGCGAGGTCGCCGGACAGTTGCTCCGCGGCGAGGAAACGCGAGCTGCGAACGAAGGGCTCGCGGATGTGCTTCGGTCGTTTGATGAGTCTGATCTAGCTCGCTGGGCGGAGCCGGGTCCGATGCTCAGGCCGTACGCGGTGGGGCTGTACCCGCACCGAACAGACAGTGCATTAACAGTCGATCAGAGCACAGAGCGGGTCGATGCGATCCAGATCACGGCGACCTACGTGGAACCCGAACATCTGCGTCAGGTGCTCTCTAAGACACACCCGGCAGCGAATCTTTCGGGAGTGCTCGCCGACATGGTCTACGACGCGCCTCGTGTGGTTGACTGCTACGACATGGTGATCCGCAACTGGGACAAGCCCGGCGTCTATTCGATGCTGCAGGCCGAGCAACGAAACCGAAGGACGTTTCCCATGGGCGGCACCCGTTGGGACAGCCTCGGCCAGACTGCACAAGCGGTCTCAAGCGCGATCGATCAAGAGACGTACCGCGCGCTCAGCGATGTTGCTTCCGACTCGTACCTCGGCAGCGCCGCCGAACGCTTGGCCCGCAATGTCCGAGACCATACGCTGGGCTCGAGCGGGTTCGATAAATCGGTGGCGTGGTCGCTTCGGACCGATCTGGATTCTTGAGTCTTTCCTAAGGCCACTTGGGACAATTATTTACGAGAATGCGAATCTTTTTTTTCTTTGCTATCTCCCAAACTATCGGCGGTCGCTCTTTCTCCTATGGAAGGCCCGTTGAGGGCGGGCCCTGAAGTCATGCCCTGTGGAGAGTGGGAGGTAGCATGTCCGAACAACAGAGGTACCTGCAACAGTGTATCACCGGATGGCTCAGGGGCTGCCCCGATTGGTCGGAACGGCTGCTCGCACAAAGCGAGTTGGGGTTGCACGAATTGGCTGGCGAGTTGCGGCATTTCGGATTGCGATCCGTCCAGACAGCCTTGGGACGTGCGACCGACCGGATCAGATCGCTGATCCAATCCGGTCCAGAACGGCTGCGCCAGCACTCGGGCGGCTGCATGGCGGAGCCCAATCACTGCACCGATACTAATTGGGAGCTGATGCTGCTGTCGCTGCTGATCTGGGAACTTCATCGGCGGGTTACCGAGCCCAGATCGAAAGCTCAGCTCATGAATCAGCTTCTTGCTTCGTTGGGACCTGTGTGGAAGCGGCTGCTTCCAGCCGAGCAGGCTGCCGACATCGAGGACGCTGCTGCCTCCTGTGCGGAGCCGATCGTCGATGCGATCGAGCTAAAGATCGCGACTGATACTGATCTGGATTTCGTGATCGCCTATGGCTGGGTGAGCATCGGGCGGCAGATCAACAAGATTCGTAGAACGATCGACGAAATCGAATGTTCGGAAGAGGAAGTAAGGCTCCGCCCTGAGGATCGACTCGGCACCCGAAGCCGGCACCTTGCGCTCGCTGAGGAGGAAGATCTGTGCTGGCAAATCTTCGGGTTTGACTTTGTTTCTCGTTTGATCCGCTCATTTTCATCGAGCAAGCTTCATCCGGCGACCCTGCTGTGTGTAGCGCTCGGACTGAATTACCGGATCAACCGGCATCGCGCATGGCACACGGTTGGGTCTTCGGCTGAGTGGCGACTGGAGAACGAGCGGTTTGTTGGAGGACTGGGCGCACTCTGCGGCTCGACATTGCCGCGTGCCTGCATCGAGCGAGCAATTATTGCCGGGCTGAGTAGAGAGCAGCGCGAAACTCTTGCGATGGACGTATCGGACGGACTACTGAAGATCGCGGAGGTCACCGGCTGCGAGACCACACAGGACGAGTTGTTGGAGCAAGTGACAGAAGAGCTCGACAAAGTTGTATTTAACATCGTGCTCTCAATATCGAGTGAATTCGTTCGGCGTGTTACGAGCGGCCGTTCGATTCTCCTGGACCCGGGGGTGCCGCTCGAACCAGCGGTCGCAACGGATCGACTTCGTGAGACGGCAGCGAGCATCTCCTCCGGCATCGCAGGCGATGCAGGACGAGCCGTGGCGGCTGTCAACGACGCGGCCCGCTCGATCCGCACGGTCGGAGACTGGGCCCGCTGCTTGCGAGCCTGAACAAAGAATTGCGGAAAGGAGTTGTATGATGGCGACGGAGTTTGATGGCGAGTCGATCCGGAAAGTGCTCGAGCGCGAGCTCGGCGACCAGCGGGTGACGTGGGTCGAGGTAGAGACCGTGGTTCCAGCGTGTTCAGCATCCAACGCTCGAGACTATGTCGACGGCCGGGCGATGCAGCCCGAGATCCGCGTGAGCGTGGAGGCGGCGCTGGCCTGGCGCCCCTACCTGCGGAACCAGGTGGAGTGGGCGGGCATAGGAGATCAAGACCTGTTCACGTTGCCCTGCGAGGTGCAACGCGATGCCGCCGGCAGGGTGCAGCGGATCACGGCTGAACGTGGTTCTTACTGTGTCCGGATCGAGCGTTGTCAAGGAGACCTATTCAGCGTGTTCGTGACGGGCGTTGCACGGGCCGATGATATTGGGTTGCTTGAGGGCCATCGATTGCTGCCGGTGCTTCCTTCGAACGAACCCGATGAGTGGGGTCGACTGCGCGAACGTGATATCGACGCGCTGGTGCGGTCGGGTGCGGCGCTGGGGCTGTTGCGTAGCGATGAGGCCGCATCCGTGTCCCGCGAACGCACGGAAGAGCCTGTCGCTCGCTCTCACCGGCGCCAGAAGAGAGCAGCTAGCCGGGAGTCGTCCGGCAGCAGCAAAGCGGTCACGGTCGCGCTGGCCGTCGTGAGCGCGGCGCTTCTGATGTCGCTAGCAGTGCAGTTTGGTGCACGCTCGGCCGAAGATCTGGTCGCAGTCGATGACGACTCTGTCATTGTTGAGAAGGTGTGGTTCTACAGGGTCAATCAGCGGTTGGAGCAAGCGGGCGGCGAGGGACGCGATCCCACAGGTGTGCGCGAGGCGGTTCAGTATGCCCTAGCTGAAAGTGGCTCACTGCTGGAGGTAGCCCTTGAGGACACGGGCGACGGCAGCAGGCTAAGCCTGTTCGCTGAGGGCGACCCGGCGGAGCGGTCTCAAGACTACGGTCCGCTCGACATCCCGAGAGAAGTTGGCAAATGGTACGACCACGAGCCGTCGCCCGTGATCACGCTCGCAAAGCCGATGGATGTACTGACGGACGAACGTCACCCAGACGACGAACTCGTCGTCGTGCGTCGCCACCGAATGCGTGGTGTGGCGGTGGTCGAAATCCGCGACCTGCGTGGTCGCCTGCTACGAGAAATCTGGAATCGAGGGTATATCTACGACATCAGCGAGGGGCCGAGGCCGGGCACCATGCTCGTGGTCGGAGCGTCGAACACATTGCCACAGTCAGTACCCGGCATGGCGGCATGGGACGAGTACTTGCTAACGGGATCTCAGCTCCACGTGCATCCGAACTTTGTGGCCCTTATCGACGTTGGGGCGGTCCCAGAGCGTTCCGGCATTTTTCCAGTGCAAGCAACTACATCGCTGCCGAGGACCCCGACCGAGTACTTCTTGGCGCAGCCATCGGCGCAGTCCGCGCAGGGCCTGCAGCTCCACGGCGTGACGTACGATCGGGCTACGGGATCGGTCGAACTGAACTTCACACACTTTGACAATGAAACGCCACGAACAAAGCGGCACTTCTTGTCACAGGCGGACTCTGATGGACGGTTAGCGGCGTGGCGGACCGATGACGGGCAACCCCTTCCCGAAGGCTTCGCCGCTTCAGACCTCATCCCGATCGACGCAGAGAGGTGGGGTCCGGCGGTAGACATTCAGTCCGAAGTGGAGCAAGAGAACCTTCCTTCCGACGCAGCGGAAGTGCTTTCGGGCGGTGGTGGCGACAACGCCGTGATGGCGGATCTGCGTGCCGCCAGCCAGGTCTGGATGCTCGATTCCTTCTACAACCACGTGAGCCGTGAAGATATTGATCCGGATGTCTCGGCACGCGTATTGGAGCAGCTGAACAAGATCGATGCATCGGAGTGGACTGATGCGCATCAGCAGCGCTACGTGATCGTGAAGGCGCTGGCGTTCTTGCGTGCGGGCGCTGTTGAACCCGCACTGGCGGTTTCTCGAGAACTGCATGTCGATAGTACAGTGCCGAGTGCTCCGCTCGTGGAGGCCAAGTTCGTGGAAGCCCTTCTGCTGGCTCACGCGGGGCGGATGGAGGAAGCACAGCTCGTGAGCGAAGATGCTCTACATCTCAGAGATGGACTGGTGAGCCGGCGGCAGTGGCTCGTGATGTGTGACCGGCGCACGCTGAGGCTGATCGAAGAGCTCGAGCGGTTGCTCACAACGGCCCGAGCGCGGCCTATCTAGCGATTGCTGATTTCCTATCACGCCAGTCCGGAGCAGGCTTCGTCGTCAGCCCCGCACGCCCAAAAGTGGTGGTGTGCGGGGCTGTGTAGTTGACGCGACCGCGCAAGCAAAATCATCGCACAAACTCGCTCCAGAGTGCCCAAGAACCTCGTTCCGACGCTCTCTTACTCGGAGAGACACCCGTGCTAGCGCACCCTGACGCGAGCGAGCGGGACAGCAGGTGATCAAGAGGAGAGAATTCATGTCCAGGAATCTAGCGCGCCAGCCTCGCCGTTCGAACCAACGACTGCGGAGACTGAATCTGAGCGTTCTTGAAGCTGGTCAGCTCATCATCTCGGTTAGCCTCGGTTTGATGGCGATGGCAATCCTGCTTGCGGGCGGCGGCATTCTGCTCCGCGCTGTCGAGCTCGTCTGGGACATGTTCATCTCGCGGAGCTGGTGATGGGGCCTTTCCATCCCCCATCCAACCAGCCGTACACCGTCCGGCGGCACGTCCGGTGCTACACGGTGCTCGATGAGCAGGGCGATCCGTCGTGCAAAATCGACACCGATCGGGTAGTGGTGCTCCATCCAGCTACCGGATGCATCGATCACATCGACCGTGCCCAACGGGTGTTCGCCTGCGGGGCCGACCCGCACGAGCATCGGGCCGTCGCGCAGTGCGCGGATTGTCACCGGTCGATCTGTGCTGGCTGCACGTGTGCGGGACCGAGCTGTGACGGCTTCTTCAGGTGCGACGCATGCTCACGTGAAATCATCGACCGTGAAGGCCGCACCCAGCGGCTTGGGCATGACGCGTTCCACTCGTGGCGGTCGCTGCAGATTCTGCGATCCATCGGTCGTGCGGTTCTGGCACCCTTCGTGGAAGACGACCGATGACGCGGTCCAACCAGCCACGGACGCCGCTTGATGAGCTTGGACGTTTCGGACGCCTCGACGACGCGCTCGGGCGGTCCTGTGCCAATGCGATCAGTTTTGGGTACGCCGATGCGTTCGACGTATCTGTGATCCAGAGTCGCGGCGCGCGGCTCCGCTACGAAATCGATGCCGGACTTGTGGCGCCGTTCTCACTTCCATCGCTTGGACACGAGGGTCTTGTCGTGGGCCGCGACGCCCGAGGAACGTGGGTGCGGCAGCCTTACGCGTCGTTCGACGGCCACACGTTGGTTCTGGCGAGTTCCGGCGGGGCGAAGACGTCTTGGATGCTGATGATCCTGTCACAGCTGCTGACGTCAGGTGTGGGCCTACTCGCGTTTGACACGTACAAGCAGAGCCTGCGAGGTCTGCTCGCTATAGGGCGAAGGCTGGGGCGTGAGGTCGTCGTAATCCGAGCCCACGACGATCGATGGAACCTGCTTGACCCTGGCGGCCTTGATGCCAGGACGCATCTGCAGCTGGTTGTCAGCTTGCTGTCGCGCACGCTCGGTCTGCCCGGGGTATCGCGTGCCCTGCTTCAGAACGCGATCTTTGATCTGTTCGAATCATATGGGCTATTCCAGAGCCAGAAGAAGAATGCCCCGACGCTGTTCGACGTGTTCGAGCATGTGCGGACAAGCATGCCGGACGCCAATTACGCGGCCCGGCAAGCACTGCTGGAGCGCCTGGGATCCTTGCTCGTGTCCATCACACCGGCAGTGGGGGCCTGGAGACGAGGCTGGCGTGCCGAGGACCTGCAGAATCACCTGGTTGTCTTCGAACTCGCATCGGCCAGCGAGTGGCATCGGGCGTTGCGGCTGACTTCGATCATGTTCCAGCTCATGCATCTCAGGAACCGATCGGGTGGCGGCTCTCCACTGATGATCGTGGCCGACGATGCGCTACCGATGCTCCAAGGCGCGGGCGTGGAGGGTGGAGGTCTCACGCCGCTCGCAGAGGCTCTCACCCTGGTCCGAAGCTCGGGTCTGACGTTCTTCGTGCTGGCTCAGACATTGGCGGGCATCGATCCGTCACTGGTGGCCAGCCTGAACAACAAGATCGTCGGCAGGCTGGCCTCGGCGCACGACTGGGCGGCGGTGGGGCGGGAACTGTTCCTCGACCAGCGGCAGCTGGCATGGGCGCGGGCCAATCTACGGCCCGGCACCCTACTTGTGCAGCTCGCCGAGGGCCACCGTGAGCCCTTCCCGGTCGAGGTGCCGAAGTTACCTGCGCCAGCATCGCCAAACGACGAAGAGGTCGTCGCGAGCCAGAGAGTTCTGAGCGCCATCCCTACGGCGTTCGCCGAGTCGTTCCGCCAATGGTCGCCCAGACCCAAGTCGCAAGCCCACCGGTCCGCCCCGTCGGAAAGCGGCCAGTCAGCCTCGCATCCGACTGTGGAGGCCGCGGGCCGGGCGCCCGCTTCTATCGGACACCCATCTCCGGCCGATGCGGCAAAATCTTCGGAGATGTCGGAAGCCGAGCGCGTGTTGGCGGTCGTCAGCGAGCACCCCCTCGCTAAGAGCAGCGAGCTGCCCAAGCTCGCAGGGATGAGCCCAAAGCGCTTTCGAGCTCTCCGGCGCCGGTTGGTCGGCGAGGGATTACTCGCCGAAGTGAAGGTGCAGACGAGCCCGACCGGACGCCCCGCCATCGTGCTCGAGCTGACGCCAGACGGCCTGAGCAGGCTACAGGAGGCCCGTCCATGACCGAGAGCCAGATCCATCACCGGATGGTCAGAGAGATCGGCAAGTTGTGCGGGGAGCTCTTTGACTGGCATGTCGTTGAGGCAAACCTCGGACCGAACATAGGCATCGCTGACGTGATCGCTGGTGTTGGTCTGCACAGGCTGGTCATCGAAGTTGAACGACGTCCCGACCGCATCGGCGCTGACGTCAAAAAAGCCGCGGCGGTGGGGGCTGATCTGATGGTTGTCACGCCGGATGAGCGCACGGCACAGCAGATCAGACGCCGGCTCAGCAAGGCTCGCGTGATGCGGCCGAGAACAGTTGTTGTCTCTTCTTACGGCGTTGCTGCCAAACGACTTGAGCAATTTGTGGCGGGTTGTTGTCATCCCGTTGTAGAGGGCTTGGAACACGCGGACAAAAAGCCAGAAACCGGAGGTCGAGATGAGTCGGGTCTATTTGGGAAGGTACCAAGCGGACGGACGCTACCTCGGAGCCGGGGCGCAGTCCTCGGTGCTCGCGGGGATCGACTTGCACACCGGCACCCGTGTGGCCATCGCGACTTCGGTGCCTAGCACGCAGACGGCGGTGGCGCGGAGCACCCGAGCTGGATCGGTCCGGATTGACCATCCGAATGTCGTCCGAACCCTCGACTGCGGATGGTCCGACGGCGAGATGTGTGTCGTGATGGAGCGCGTAGAAGGTCCCACCCTCAAGCAGGCGCTCTCCGACCACAGAGAGCCTTCGGTCAGCGAGGCGGTCGCTATCGCCGACGCTCTCGAAGCGGGGCTTGCAGCGCTTCATCAACAGAAAATCATCCATCGCGACCTCAAGCCCGCCAACATCATCCTCAGCAGCAGTGGGCCTGTAATCATCGATTTCGGTTTGGTGCGCCGAATCGGCGAGGAGACGGTTACAGGCGAGAACAAGGCCGTCGGCTCGCTGGCCTACATGGCGCCCGAGCAACTGACGCAGCCCGACCGCGTCTCGACGGCGGCCGACTTGTACAGCCTCGGCGCGGTGCTGTTCGAGATGCTCACCGGCAGGCCTCCTCACGACCACGCGGATGAGGACGAGCTTGCTCGGGCCATAGTGCATGACGAGCCAGCCCGCCCTAGCAGTCTGGTGGCATCCGTTCCGACGGATATCGACGAGCGGTGCAGCAGGCTTCTCTCCAAGGTCGCGGCAGACCGCGCGAGACTGTCTTGCTTTCGCTGCCTTGCGTGCGGGAAGCGGCTGGCAACTTCTTGTTCAACCTGTCCAGGGTGCAGTCTTGCGTTCCCGCCCAACCAATCGAGGCTCATGTTTACCCAGGGATCGGCGGCGGGCCAGACGTTTTTGATTCCTATGGCGACCTTCGTCACCGGACGGCTCCAGATCGCCCCTGAAGATCGATCGATGTCCCGAGCTCAGATGGCGGTCACCTGCACCGGGTCCGTTTCGGTGCGCGACCTTGGAGGACCCAACCCCACCCGGCTGGCAGACTGCCCGCTCTCGTTCGATTCGTTTCTCACGCCCGGTGACCGGCTCGCGGTTGGCGGCACCACAGGCATATTCATGACGAACTAACAGAAAGGAACACCCGATGAGTACATTCAGTCAGATCAGTGGCACGATGCGCGTGAACAGGACGCTCCATGACGTGCACGACAGGCGGTCCACCCTCGTGGACTACCACAAGAAGTTGGCTAATCGCACCCAGCAGGTCCCTCAAATTGCCACAACGGGCACGATCTTCATGATCGACCGCTCTGGCTCCATGGGCGAAACACTGCAGCGCGGCAAGACCCGACTGCACGGTGCCATCAAGGCAGCCATGCTCTACGCGAACGGGGTCTGCGAGCGCGACCCCAACCACCTGCTCGGTCTGATCGCGTTTGATTCTTCGGCCGACACACTCCTGCGTCCTCAACCTGTCGCGGGAGCAATGCGATCAATCGAGCAGTCACTGCTCAGCCTCGCACCCACTCAAATGACCGATTTCGATGCGACACTTCGGGCTGCGGAACGCATGGCAGCACCCTACACCGGGGTGAAGTTCGAACTGGTCATGGTGACCGATGGTTGGCATAACGGGCATGGAGATCCCGCACAGACCGCCGAGCATCTCAAGTCGACCGGCCATGGAATCGCGGCAATCGGAGTCGGGGCAAGCCCAAACGATGTGCAGCAGGATCTGCTCGAGCGGGTCGTTTCATCCATCAACGGCAGTCCGGCCTACGAGTTCTGCGGCGATCTGTGCAGCTTGCTGACCAGCTCTGCCGAGCTCGCTAGGCGTGTCAGCGCGGGGGTGCACTGGTGAATCTTCATGCGCGGTCACATGTGCTGTCGTGTGTGGTGCTCGTGGCAGGTTTGTACAGCGTCGCGAGGGTCGTGGGGTGGACCGGGCCTAACGCCTGGCTCCGGCTGGACCCTGATGTCGTCACACTGCCCATCATGCTCATCTCGCTCTGGGGGCTGGTCACGCTCGTTCGCAAACTGAAAGGAAGCTCTGAATGAGACTGTCAACACTCGGCACCGTCGTCGCATCACTTCTGCTGGGCCTCGTTGTGGTCCAGCTTATCGAGCGTCAAGGCTGGCTGATCGGCCAGTTCACCACCGTCGACACGATGTTCGCAATCGTAATGGGCATGATCCTCCTGGTCGCCCTCGGGAGCAGCGGGCGGCACAGCGCGCCGGCCGATCGCTGCAGGGTCCGGCAGCACAACCGCTCACGCACCTATCGATAAGGAGAATCGGCTTTGAATGCTTCACATGATGCACTTGGTCTCAGTCCCAATGATCTCTTGGTTGTGATCATCGCCCTCGCCTTTGTGGTCGCTATCGCCATCGAGTTCCGAGAGATGTTGCTCTTGCTCTATGATCGGATGATGTTCTACTTGAACGATCCTCGGAGGCCTCGACGGGGTCCGCCAAAGGCTCGAGACGTCCGTTCGTCCGAATCGCGCCACGTTTGCTGGAACTCTCCCAAGCGTGTGGCTCACTGGCCGGTAGCGGCTGGTAGCGCCAAGCCACGGTCCGGACAGCGGTTGGGGCGGCTGGGCACTTTGTCGCAGCGTGCATCTCCCAGCGCAAGGCCAGAACTAGAACCGGAGGCGCCCACGCTTCCACAATCGCTTACCTAGATCTCAACGAGCTGATCGGGGAGCTCATCACCCTCGTCGTTGTAGGAGGAATCGGGCTGATCATGATGATCGCTTACGGAGCGGTGGCGTCCCTCTTTGGATGGCCTATCGACGGCGACAACTCTGACATCCTTAATGCCAACCCCGGTTTCCCGCTGAACCGCTGATCACCAAGAACGAGTCGAACTACACCGTCATCGACGGTGAGTGGTGGCAGCAAGATTCCTGAGTAGCGCAAGGACGCGCAAACTCGCAGCGGCCGTCGGGAGAAACACCCGGTCGCCGCCATGACCCTGAGGAGCACGGACGCATGTCAGGATTGGTTTCTCCTAGCCGAACCCGGATCGACCGAGCCCGTCGTTGGCGCGCCGCTACCCGAAACGGCCGGGTCGAGGAACGGATCGTCCTCGATGTGCTCGTAGCGGACCCGGAGCTGCCTGCATCGGATGGACAGCGGTTCATCTTGCCGCGACCTGGCGTACTCGACAAACCGCTCATCGCGATCGACCCCGACGAATTTGCGGCCGAACGCACTGGCGACGATCCCCGTCTGGCCGCTGCCCACGAACGGGTCGAGCACGGTGTCGCCGATCGCGGAATAGGCCAGCAAGAGTCGAGCAACAAGATCTTGGGGGTACCCGGCTGGATGGTTGACCGATCCTCGGCGCAATGCCGCGATACTCCAGACATCACTGCTGAAGTCCGACTTGGCCAGTTCAGAGATCGGCCTTCGCGATTTCTCCAGCCGGTCCACAGGAATCGACTTGTAGGCTTTGGGCCCCGGTTTTCGAGCTATCAAGATTCTTTCAGTGGAGTCGTTGGGGTAGTAGTAATGCGGCTTGCCACCCGCCTTTATGTACGTGCCGAAGCGGTCGCTCGAAGAGGAGGCCTTCGCCCACACGATCTCCTCTCCCGACAGAAAGCCCACCTGCTTGATGCACTGCCAGAGGTCGGCCGGGATCGTCATCATCGCGCCCTCGTGCCGGATGGCGCCGACGTTGATCGCGCACACGCGGCCGGGCTTGAGCACTCTGAACATCTCGGCGATGCACCGTGTCATGAACGACAGGTACTCGCTGTAGGTGCTTCCTGCCTTGTCGTAGTCGCGCTGCTTGTAGCTGAGCGTCTTGCCGTCGAACTTGTCGTACTGCCGGGCTTGCCAGTAGGGGGGGCTGCAGATGACCAGGTCGATCGAGTCGTCTTCGAGGAAGCGGAGCGATTCAGCTGTGCCTTTGCGGATGTCGGAGGTGGTCTGGGTGTCGTCTTTGGTGGATGGAGTCATGGTGTCCCCACGGAGCGAGAGCAACATTGATGTGCGTGTCGGCCAATCAGCCCGCAACTCCAATCCCGGCGAGGTCATCGTGCACGCAGCAGTCCCGAGCGGCCCCGGAGCCCTGCCCGTGAATCAGCCGAACACACCACCCGGTCTCGCCAGCATTAGCAGTGCGTTAGGCGCGTGCTCGGCGGCGCAGGCGTGCGTCTTCGGTCAGGATGGTCATCCATCTATGCGCTCGATCCGCTGCCCATCCTGCCTTCTCGCCCTCTCCCTGCTGGGCTTGTCTGTGCAAGGGCCGCGCGCAGAACGAGCCGAGCTCCTCACCAAGACGGAGGCTGCAAGACTGCTCAAGCTCGATGACGGCAGGCACATCGCCGATGCGGTGCGCTCGCTGGAACGGCTGATCCGTCGGGGCGACATCGTCGCCACTCGCATCGGTCGGCACTCTCGCATCTGGAGACTCGAGCTGCTCCGATTCATCCACAAGAGGACCTACGGAGAGCTGGAATCGTCATGATCAAGGTGAGCCTGACCAAGAGACCGATCAAGCGGGACGGTAAGCACATCCACTTTTGGACGCTGAGGTGGTTTGATGCGGCGGGTCGAAGGCGTTCCGAGTCGCTCGGCCGGGTGGGGACCATCACCAAGGCCCTCGCTGAATCCAGACGCCACGAGAAGGAGTACCAGCTTAACGCTGGGCTCATCCAGCTCGACGGGCATCCAGCCCTCACGCTCAACGAACTCATCGAGCACGACATCCAGGCGATCAGGCACGATGTCACGCGTGCGACCGCCGAGAGCGTCCGGCACGCGGGCAACCACGCCGTCGCCGCACTCGGCCGGGACTTCCAGGTCAATGAGATGACCCGAGCCCACGTGGGACGGATCAAAGCGCACATCATTGAAGAGCTGGGCCGATCTCCGGCGACCATGGCTAAGTCGATGCGCGTCCTGCGGGCGGTGTTCAACCGAGCCAAGCAAGAAGGCCTACTCACGGACAATCCATTCACAGGTGTGCGACTCCCGAAGGTCCAGGCACGCTCCAAGCGGATCGTGTCATCGGACGAGATGGCCGCGCTCGTGGACGCTTGTCCCAGCACGTGGTGGAGGTGCTTTCTGCTGGGTGCGGCATCGACCGGGCTTCGCACTTCCGAACTGCTCAACACGCTCTGGTCCGACATCGATTTCGATGCGGGCGTCGTGCGGGTCTCCGCCAAACGCAAGGGCCGGTTCTCTGTTGCAGGCAGGGGTGAATATCCCGTCCTTGAATTCTCGACAAAGTCCCATCTCGAGCGAGCCGTGCCCGTGCCCGAGGTGGTGCTGCGTGCTCTGGCTGGGTTTCAATCTGAGAGCGACGGGTCGGCGTACGTATTCCTGTCGCTTGATCGGCTCGCCAAACTCGATGCGCGCCTCCAGAACGGCGGGCTAGGCCCCAACACCCCGCTTGTGTGCAACATGACACGGCAGTTTCAGGCCATTCAGGATGCCGCACGGGTTTGCCTGGCTCGTGACCGAGGGCTCGGTAGCGACGCGGACTGCTTGCCGTACATCTCGCTGCATGATCTGAGGCGGACCTCGCTGACCTGCCTGGCCCGAGCCGTGCCCAGCCACGTCCTGAGGGAGTTCGCGGGGCACGCGTCCATCGCGACCTCTGCGCAGTTCTACCTCGCGGCTGAGGGCTCGGATGCCGAAAGAGCGCGGGCAGCCATGAGCGTGATGCTTGGAAGCAAAGTCAAGGACTAGCACGTTGAGCACCGTCGTTCCGCGTCAACATATCCAGAAGTAAACATGGCCGGAAAGCTGTGTATCAACTCGACATCACTGAGTGAAGCAACAGAGGTCGACATTACCTCGGTCGCGTCAGCTCTGTGTAGCCGACGCAGTATCTCCGAAACGACGAGGCTGCCCGCGATCACACCGACGAACGGCACCCCTACCGTCCGTGATGCCAACTGAGTAAGCCCGCACTCATCCATTCCATCGCGTTCGAGGGCTCGATAGGCCGGCATGGACCGCACGCTCTCGTTTTTCTTGGACCCGACCTGGGACCAGATGGCTGCCGCCGAGCGCGTCGCGGGGAAAGTATGCAGTGAGATGCTACGGAAGGCCTGCGGCCCAGCGCCCAGCCCGGCCTCAACAACAAGATCAAAGCCCGCCTTGTCGAGCGACATGCGCGCGTTCGCGTTATCTACCCCCCAGAGCGCCGCGCCCGGCTCCTCCTCAGATCGAGTCGAGGCTGCGCTGAACCGTCTCTCAATCATCCGAGTATGGAACCCGCGTGCCTCTAGCCACTCAGAAACAACTCGGGTTTTCATGCGCCCAATATCCGGCTCAGAAGAGAGCACGGAAGTGCTGTCGTTCGACATGGCGAGTCGGTCAAAGTCCTGGAGGAACAACTCGACCTCAGCGCGATCTTTGTACGGCAGGCTTGCGAGCAGCCATGCGTAGGCCTGCCCAAGATTTCCAAGACCGACCAACCACAATCGTGAGGGCAAGAAGGACAGTTCGGGTCCGTCCTCGGCACGGTCGAGCCAATTCCTCCCAGGCTGCCAGAGCGAAAGCCCAAGGCTGCGTCTGCAAGCCATCGGGTTCCCGCCTTCGAAGTACGCGAACGCCTCGGCCGTGCATACGGCGGCGGCAGTGGCCGGTGCGAGCGGAACCCTATCATCATCGGAAAGAGGGTCGTCCAGACCAGCGACCACGCCGCCGCGCCACCCCTCCCATGTCAGATTCCAGCAGGGCTGATTGTTCTGGTCGGGGTGGGCGCCGCCGATGACGGCGGACGGCAGCTCGTGTCGCGGTCGATCGACCAGGCAACCTCCAAGCATCTCAACCGACCGGCGAAGCGATGTGCTTGCTCCCAGCGGCGTGCAGCAACGCGCGTCCGCCAGATCCACCACGTCCACTCCGCCGAGCAGCGTCCGTCGCGCCACGTTGACGAGCGTCAGTAACGCCACCTGATGAGGACTCGACTCGGCGACCTCCTCGCCCACATGCACGCTCAGACCGAACGTCTTGAGCAGGCCCATCGCCTGCTCGTGAGTCGCCGCGCGGCCGTTGTCCATGAAGTACTTTGCCGTCCGGTGAAGTTCCTGATGATTGACCGACGCACTCATGCCGCTAGCTCCAGAACCCGGTGTAGAAGTACTCCCTCGCCGATTGCTCGCTCCGATCCGACCAGCGATGCCGGCCGAGATACTCGTACACACCAAGCCCTTCGCGCACATCGGCTCGTCGCGCGAAGTCGGGCACGATGACGGCGATGTGGCCCGCCGTCGCGATCATCGGGTTGGTCTTGTCCGAGTCGCTCTGCCGCGCCGCTCCCGGGTGCGTATGCACGTCCGCGACCACGCTCAGCCCTCGTTCACGGCAGATACCCCACAGCTTTGCGAAGGCGTCCCCGTGCAACATGCAAACACCGGAGTCGTAAGCGTGCTTGTCGAGCTGGTCGTAATAGACCACGTCTTTCACCTCGCGTCGGGGGCCGCGTTCAACGCCGAGCAGAAACACGCCGGATTCGTGACGGTGCCCGCCCCGGCGCTCCAGCTCTCTGACGATCGTGCGCCAGAGGTGCGATGAGCACGAGAGCTTGTGCTCAGGAACAAGTAGCGCCCGAATAATCGCTCTGATGGAGAAGCTCATAGATTTGCTCCAGGTAGCACACGATCCCGCGTGACGGCCTCCAGAGCCGGCTCGGATGCTCGTGGCGCCAGTTGTCATGTCCTTCGATCGACATCCGATCACACGGCAAATACAGGCATGCGCCATGCTTCCACTGAGGCCTAAACACAGAGGAGACAATCGGCCCGCCCTGCGGCCATCTCGCCGCGGGCAATGCGCCGTCACCGACCAAGTCCCACGGCTGACAGACCGGAGGCGCCTGCCGATACCCAGACAGCTCGAATCGAAACCCGAACTCCGCCGGAGAGTTCGGCCGATCGGGAGCTGCCACCGCGATGACCGCGTTCGGCCATCGAGTGCTGACGTGCCGCCAGCGGCCCTCGAGTTCACCGCACCGGAACTCCGGGGCAGCGAGATCGAGCTCGAACGCCGTGCGGTCGGGTGGAACCGGCGCAACCACGTCAGCCCTCCACCCGCTTCTCGGGCACCAGGTCGAAGCAGAGTGTGCAGCACCGGCCATCAATGAGTTCGACGAGCGGGGTGTCGCTCGAAGGGCGCTCCGTTGAGCCGCACACCTGCAGAACGTGCTCCGCCGCGTCCTTCGGGTCCATCTGGAACCGCCGCACTGCCCATGCCTTCACGGCCCGGACACGAGAGCCGGGAGGAAACGCACGCTCGGTGCTGCGGTCCATGAAGTTAACCGTGGTCGTGACCCTCCGGCATCGGCAGACGTGGAGCCTGCAACCCCGCTTGAGGTCTCGAACCTTCTCGCAGCGGTCCGCCGCGAGCGGCTCCTCAGCCTCATCTACATAGATGAACGTCTCGCCCTCCGACTCCACGCCAAGCCTTTCGAGCAGGTCGTGGATATCGCCGACCGTGGCCGCCTCCGGAAGCTCGCCTTCGAGCATCTCGACACGGCCTTGCACCTGGATAAACATCACTACCGTTGACATCGCGAATCTCCTTGCATTGGCCTAGATGGCCTTTCCAAGAGAGAAAGCGATGCGAACGGCCGTCGGCGGAAGCAGAAAGTGTCATGCCCCGCACGCAAAGTAGAAGGGGCAGGTCGGGCACTTCTGGCGATCAGGCGTTGGGCCGAACTCGCCGCGCTCGATGCTCTTGACCGCATCCTCATATTCCCGCAACTGCGCCGCGGCTTTCTTCGCGGAGACCGGCACCACGTTGCCCGTCGCTGGGTACAGCGTCTCGACGCTGATGTTGGAGCCTGGGTACTGCAACTCGGCGCCACGGCGGAGCAGCCCGTACACAGGCTTCTTCTGCTCCGAGTCGGACTCTCGTCCCGTCCGAATGCGCTGCACGCGAACACCTTCCGGGGTCACCACAACGCGGTCTGGCACGAGCGCAACTTCCCGGTCCCCGAGCCTCAGCGTCCATGCCTCATCGACTATCTGGTCGGGCTCGCTGACCACCAGCCCTGCCATCCGGGTGACCATCGTCTCGGCCTCACGACGATACATCGGCTCGTACGCGTGCTTCGTCGGCCCCTGCTCGTCCCACACTTCGATGAGTCGAGCGAGCGCGGCCTCGGCACTCACTGCGCGGCCATGATCGCGTTCGAGCCGCATCCAGTCGATCACCTGATACACGCAACGGTGAAACCGGAGATAAGGACCTCGGTCGCCTCCACCGATGAGAGCATCGACAACCTGGTAGCGGTACCGTGCGGGGCAGCGGAGGAATACGTCGAGGTCGCGTTGGGTGTATTGCTCGCGTGGTGGCTGCGGGTGATAGAGCACCGGCAACGCAAAGCTCTTGCCCGACCCTTCGTACCGACTCTCCTGAGCCATCCCAGCAACGGCGTTGAGAAAGCCGGACCCTGACGATGCCCGGTTCGCGGTATATCGCTCGGCTCTCGTGATTGATAGATGATCTCGCGCCCGTGATGCCCCTACAAAAAACAGGCACTCCTCCTCAGCGGCGTGGCCCTCTTTCTTCATCGCAAGCTTAGATAGAGTTGGTGGCGGCGGGCACCGCACGCCCTTCCAACTCGACGGCGTGTACCCGGTGGCGAGCGCAGGAAGATGCACCGCACGAAACTCCAGGCCCTTGCTTCCGTGGATCGTCATCACTCGTACAGCATCGATATCCGAAGCCTCAGATGCGACCGCCCGGTACACCCCGTCCTGATTGAGAGCCTCGATCCGTCGAATGCGCTCAAGGAAGCGACGGCGGCTGTGGTCGCCCGAGCGATCCTGCTCGCTGCACACTTTGAGCAAGTGATAGATGGCGATCAACTGCTGCTTCGACGTCGTGTCGTCCGCCGTGAGCCGGGATTGCAAGTACTCGCTGCGCTCGAACAGCCATGCCGTGAGCATCGACCATGCAGAGACGTGTTCCAGCCCATCGAGTTCCTCCCGGAGCTTCGACAACCCGGCGCGCCCGCGTTCGCTCAGGCCGTTCACCTCCGCGAGCCTCGCCATCGCGTCGAATACCGAGACCCCCTTCGCCTGCCCAAAGGCAACCACGGCACTAATGTCCTCACGGGTTGCGCCATAGGCAGGCAACTGACCCACCCGCACAAGGCCGGCGCCACCACGCTCAGCGCCCAGCGACACGAGCGAAAGCAGGTCACGAACTTCATCTCGCTCGAACAGATCGCCCAGATACAACAGTGGCACGTCGAGTTGTTCCAGTACCCCGGTCAAACGCGAGAGCGTGAGATGGCCTCGCGCGAGGAGCGCCTGATCTCGATAAGGTATGCCCTCTTGTCTGAATTGCTCGATCCGCTCACGGATCGCCTCTGCCTCCGCCGCGGTGTTCGGCGCGACCGTCACACTCACCGAACCGCCGTCGGTCCTGTGAGTCTCCCAACTACCCCTTATGCCCCGCCCATCGCCCATCGCTCCCGAGAACCGTGCGAACGCCTCAACGACTGGCTCAACCGACCTGTAGTTGGTTCCCAAAGCTTCTTGCCGACCGCCAAACTCCTCCTCGAACCGGGCGACATTCGAGGGCTCCGCACCACGAAACCTGTAGATCGACTGCCGCTGATCAGCAACAACCCACACCTCCGCGCCGACCCCGTGAACCGCTCGTAGCAAGCGTGCGCTCGCGTAGTTCACGTCCTGATACTCATCCACGAGGACGTGCTTGAACCCTGCGATGTACTGCCGAACGGCGTCGCTCTCCTCCACCAGCCGCACCGTGAGCATTACAAGGTCCCCGAAATCGACCGCATCTGACGCGTCGAGTTCCTCTTGGTACACCTCGTACACCTTGCCGACCTCGACCGCTTTCTCCGCCTCGACACGCGCCTTGTCGTCGCTCGCCGTGTTGAGTGCCGCCTCCGCTTCCGCGAGGTATTGCGCGGGTGTGACCAGCTCGTCTTTGCAACGCGAGATCGCCTTGAGAATCTCCGCGAGCCGATAGGCAGGCTCATAGAGGTTCTGATAGTGCTTGAGCGGAAGATCGTGGAGCCGCCGCTCAAGCAACGCCAACGACTGCGTCTCATCGAGTACCTGGACGTTCTCTGTTCTGCCCACTTCCTGGGGCCACTTTGTGAGGAGTTCCAGCCCGAAAGCGTGGAAAGTGCCCGCCCAGAGTTCGATGGATGCCTGTTGATCGACGGCCGCAAGCCGCTCTCGCATCTCTCCCGCCGCCTTGTTGGAGAATGTCAGCGCGAGAATCTCGCCCGGCGCCGTTCCGGTCGCGAGCAGGTGCGACATTCGGTGAATAAGCGTTCGCGTCTTGCCTGTGCCCGGGCCGGCGTCCACCAACAACGGACCGTCGCTCCATTCCGCGGCGACGCGCTGGCTGTCATCGAGTGCAACAGGCCTCGGCGCCCCTGCCGCATTCACTGCGGGTCGCAGTGCAGGCAAGAGCAATGCGCGGATGGTCTGGTGCAAGACTACCCGGTAGGGGATGCCGAGTCGCTCCGCGATCTCGGGCGGCCGCTGACCGCGGACGATGTACTCTTCTCTCACCCAATCAGAGGGGCATAGAAACTCCCCGGCAAACACGTCCGCCTGGACTTCCTTGCGTTCACGAGACGAATAGCCCTGCACGCGAGCCGAGCCAGAATCGACCGAATCACCTCCGAGTGCGCCTTTGCTTGTAGTGACCTCGTTGGTCGCGTCGAGATGAAGACGAAAGTGCGCCACCTCATGGGCAACGACGACGATCTCGTCGTGGGACTCCAAGCCCTTGACGACGTTGACCATCCGCGATTCGCGTTCGAGTGCTCCCAAGACACCTTCGTCGAATGTCTCACCCGCCTCGAACCGACGCAGCTCAAGGTCGTCCGCGGCAAGCGCCGCAGCAACCAATGCGCGTCCTGTGTGGTCACCGCCCGAGCGACCCAACGCTTGTGCGTGGCACTCGCGTGCTTTCCGACGGATATCGATCCAAGTATCCACACTCAATCCTCGTCAAGCCAGTACCGCTTCCGCTCATCTGGCATCGAACTACTCCGAATGACATCCGCGTATGACCGTGCCTTAGAAGTAGGAGCACACTTGGACTTTGCATGCACGGCTCCACCTCCTCGCAGGGCAATCTCAATCGCAGCGTCGACTTTGCTCTGTGCCACCGAGAGCAGTCGGGTGAGTGCCAAGCCAAATCGTGCCCCGACCGGCGGACAGATTCTGCCTCCGACCAGATCTGCGAGCACGCTGCGTTCGATATCCATCTCTCGTGCGAGCGAGGGAACGTCCATCTGAATGTTCTGCATGAGCTGCTGGAACGACTCGGCATGCTCCGTTGATGCCGGAGCATGCTCCGCTTCGTAGATCAGGTTGAGCACCTGGCTGAACGCCCGGTTCAGCAGTCTGGTGTCAACAACTTCTTCGGCATCCCCGTCCCGCGCAGAAATGTCTCGGCTGACCGCCGCGAACTCGCGAATGTCATCGGCAAACTCAGGATACCGACTGCACCACTCGATGATGTCCGCTGCAGACGGCCGAGGGCACGTCTGATCGAACGCGTACAACACTTCGTCCCGTGGCGCATCGATCTTGCGGTTGGTGGTCATGATTCATCTCCCATCTTGTGATTCAACGTCTCTATCAACTCCTTGACCCACTGCCGCGCCGTTCTTTCGCTCACGCCGAGCGCTTCGGCGATGGACGGCCCGTGCTTGGACTTGAACGGCATACCGTCAAGATAGAGGTGCAAGGCGAGGCGCTTGCGGCTATCAGGTTCGTCCCTCACAAGATCGACCGCTCGCGCGGCGAGTTCGGAATCTGCAGCGATGTCGGGCACCTCGGGTCCATGACCGCTCAGCTCGTCATCCGGTGGAACGGGCTGCGCGCCCGAGCCGGCCGCGTTCTTCACACCCTGCTCCTGCCGGAATTGATCAAGCAGGCGGAACCTGACTCGGTGGTAGAACGCCTTACGAAGTCCGCAACCGTCGGATGAGTTGGGCTGCAGCAGCGAAGTCCAGAGCTTCGCGTGAGTCTCAGAGATAATGTCTTCGCCTTCGTTTGGGTACGACTTGTCAACCAGCTTGCGGAGACAGCCCATCATGCGGTCGGACACTTCTCTTGCGAGTGGGTTGAGCACCGCCTTGTCCGACCCTGGGCCAAGATCCTGGATCGCAGCGACTAGGTCTTCCGTCCGAAAGTCATGGTGCAACTCCGCGCGTACAGCCTTCCGCCAGCCGTCGAGATCTCCGCCTCTCGGTGCCGCCGTGTCTTCCAGATGTGAACCCATGCGTCCTCCGCTCTAGCGCACTTCACCGATAAGAAAGCGACCCAAGACGCAGAAGGCGGAAGCCGTTTAGGGAATACATCGCCAGAATGTCGAAACGCCCAATTTATCGTATATTAGCGGCATCGAGGAGCCCTCCGGCTCAGGGCAATCCGGCAAGTGCGAGGGAGATTTCAGGCTGCCTGAGAACGACACAGTCGGTCTAGGCAAGGCTAGGGAGTGGAACTGGGTTACCGCTAGTTTAGGCGTAGATGAGTCGCGGCGTCCGTATAGCGTGGTAGCACATTGCTGGCAGCAGTCGTGGCTGACTCACCTGGTTATGCTTGCTATTGAGACCTGGATCATGGACAGTCTTAGTACCCGTATTTTCAATCCTCCGCAATCGGAGCAGATGTCCTTTTGATTTCTTGGACAGCCATCATCGCGGCGAGTGTGGCAACACGGCAGCGCTCCCGCCGTTCGCGAGCCTCTTCGTCTTCGTAATTGTCGTCATCACTCCGTTGCGTGTCGGTTGAATCATCAGCCGACGCCTCCTGATTCTCCCTGTCAATGATCAATGAGTGGACAGCTAGCCAGATCGTGTAGCGTTTTTCAAATGAGACGGCCGAGGCTGCGTCCTTCGCCTTGAGCTGTTCAAAGAACTCGGAAAAACGCGGGAACACCTTGGAGTAATAGACGACGAGCTTATCGTCTTCATGCACCGCCGATGATGCGACTACCTTGGGGTCATCCGGCCAGGCGAGCGTGGCCCACATCTCGTCATCGGGTCCCTCGACTGCACGAACGTCGAACGGAGGCATCACAATGCGTTGCTGTGCCATTCTGGACGGGGGTGGGTCGCTGATCACGATCTGTCGCGAGTCCGACAAAGTCGGGCGGCCTGGAATCTTCAGTTCCACAGTTACAGAGCCTTCGCTGCCAATATGTACGGTGTCATCACATGTGACCAAGACTCGCATTCGCCCCCCTGAGAGAGCAGTTGTGCCAGCCTGCCTGATACCATCGCCAATAAGCGCAATGTTGACTCCAGATGTCACTGGATTCTTTGGATCATGGTACTTTGAATTTGCATCAGTCTCAATCCGAACGTATCGGCGTTGCCCTGGGTGCATTCCGATCAATTCGTTCTGTGGCCATAGTATTTTTATGTATGTTGGTGGTTCGTGTAGCTCGACCGGTGGAGGCATCTGTCGGCCCCGTCCGCGTCGTCCGGATGCGCGATCGCCCGCCGCTCCTTGGCCCCGCGTGGCACCGGCTTCCGTTGTAACCTCAAAGCCTTGCAGTCGCAGCAGCTTCGCGACCTCCTTGCGCATCGTTATTGACGCTTCTTCGTCTGCTTCGTCATACTTCTTGTCACGTGCTTCAGCATTCAGACGAGACAGGTCGTCATCGGACTTCAGCGCAGCGACGACTTCGCGTTCTAGAATGGCGTGGATGTTTCCGGCCCGGGCCTCCTCGCGGTTGGACGAGAACAGACCGCGCAGTGCAGGCGCAGAAAGAGAGTTGCAGTCGACGTGGCAAATCAGCCGTTGCGCCAAATACGGAAGATCCGCGTCCTTGCGGACTAGGCGGATTCCCATTTCTGCTTGATTCTGCCCGTTGAGCGTCAGGATAATCGGCTTGTGAGGATCGACATAAGCAGCCGACGGTCGCTTGTTCTTCTTGTCGCCGCGATCGAGTACCCAATATTCGATGCCGACCCGTCCGAAGTCGCCAAGAGATACGTAGAACATATTCATGTGGTGGGAGAGCTTAGAGCTGTCATCGTCGCCCTCGTCGACCGCGCCGTTCAGTGCATTGCGAGATCCTTTGATAACACGATTATAATTGTGGACCTTGTTCTCAAACCAAATAGGGAGTACCGGATCGAATAGCACCTGTTGTAGGAGACCGTACACGCTGTTAGGACCCAGTGGCGATGGGAACTTCGTAAGGTCGTACCCGTAATGGCAGCAGAGCGTGCCGGAGGAATCGAACTGTTCTGTCTCGGCGGCAGGAACCGTGTCGCTTACGACGAGAAACACGTAGCTCCCGCCTTTGATTTGGTCTGCTGGAGGGGGCTCAAAGTGTACGACAGTGAATGCCGACTCTGGCTCGGCTGGTCTCCGGCTGACGATCAGGCTGTACTCGGCGGCAGCGAACGTTGCCGATCCGCCCTGCCCATATGTGCCTGCTTGGTGAAGTTTCTGGACCTTGTTGGATTCGTTCAGGCTGAGGATTGTTGTGGGCATCTGCTCGGCAGACAGGCCGATGCCTCGGTCATGAATCTCAATGACTCGCTTGTCTGGGCTCGATCCCGAGCGCAGCCGAACAGTAACCCGCTTAGCAAGTCTTCGCCGCTCAGCCGCGGTCATACCGCTAAGGCCATCATCTGGAACGTTCAGCCATGTCGTTGCGGCCTCGCCGGGTGAGCCGACGGCTGGCTTGCCATCGTGCGCGATGAACTCGGCATCAAGCACGGCATCGATCGCATTGGTAACGCGTTCAACTACGGCACGTCCAGGATTCGACGACACTTCTATGACACCTCGATTGTTCGGTCGGGCGCCAACCGCGATCCATCTTGCATCGTGTGTCGCCTCGACAAAGCGATCTACCGCAGCCTTGACTTGCGTGGAATCCTCTGCGACTAAAAGTGCTTCGAGCAATTCCTTGTTAGTCATAGATCAGTTCCTCAGAAAATCTGCCTCGTGAGGCGTCTAAGTAGTCTTGTCTCGCTTCGACAATGAGCCATCGACGTTTCAGCTGCTCAGCGACTGCTCCGGTTACATTGCTTCCACCGAACGGATCGAAGACGAGATTTCTTGGCCGCGTGAGCAGCTTGACAAAGAACTCGGCGAGTCCCGCAGGCATCCGAGCAGGATGTGGACTTAGTCCCATCTTCCGGCAATGGGCTAGATAACTGTCATTTGCCCTGGTATTCGAAAACTCAAGTACACTAGGTGGAATAGCACCGCCATTATTTGCCAGAAACGACTTCTCCCCGATGTCGTGTTCGGAAGGACGCTTCCCTGCGTTGTACTTTCCACGGTCGAGCAGTTTCTGCATCGAGTCGCTGTAATCGCGAAGCACGCGACGATTACATGCGTCAGGCCGAGGGGAGGGCGCGAACCACCATACATGGGTGAACGAGTCTTTCAATCGGATCCGCTCGATGTTCACCCATTGCGCAGGGCTCGGCAGGCGGGCAGGGTTGTGGCAGATGAACTGCTGGCACAGATGCAGCCCGGCGGCTTTTTTGAACTGTAACAAGGCCTCTAGCGCGAGCGTTGACATAGTCGGCTCGCCTGGATTCCACGAATTCCCGACTTCGACCACGATTGAACCGTCGGGCATGAGCAGGCGGGTCAGCTTGGGCGCGAGGTCCGCGAGCCAGCGCAAGTACTCATCACCAACCAGGTTGCCGTATTTTTTCTTTCGATTCAAAGGGAAGGGGGGCGAGGTGAAGATCAGCTTCACTTTGCCCCTCAGCCGTTCTGCTTGCTGTGAACTGAAGAACCCCTCGATGGTGCCATGCAGCGCCTCGCCGCGATCTGTGCGGTAGGCGGAGGCTAGTGATGTACACCGAGGTGGTGCAGACATGGCGCTCATAGCTCAATCATCCGCTCACTCCATCTGCAGCCTTATGCCGCAAGCTTCTCCTCGGAGACTTAAATATCTGTTCGGATCCTAGCAAAACCCCGACCGGTCATCCGCGCTGCCCGCCTTAGGAGTAGGGACTGTCCGGAAACACCGCGCCTCGGTAGGCCCTGCTCTCAGTTGAGCACCGGATTGAGATCCGGTACTCATCCCCCAGGAGTGCAGGCGCGTGCGTCCTCAAACCGGACGCATTTCGGACGCACGGGCTCTCGGGTGCCCGAAAGAGCTCTGTTCCAAAATGACACAAGCCCTTGCAAAGCAAGGGCTTGTTCAAGCGAGGCGGACGGGAATCGAACCCGCAACCACCGGATCGACAGTCCGGTACTCTAACCAATTGAGCTACCGCCCCGGCATGACTCGGCACCGGCCTCTCAGCCAGCTCCGAAGGCTCTCAATCTGTCACGAAACATAGCCGCTCGCTCGCCCGGGTCAAGCTTTGGGCCACCCACGAGCAGCCCCAAACGCGCCGCTCAGTCCGATCACGCCGACTCCCGCCCCTTCCCAAAGCCATCACGGGGTTGGGGTCCAGGGCTCCATCGCCGTTGCCGACCACGTCATCTTGCCGGGCTCGTAGTCCTTGGCTGAACCCGCGTGCCCGTCGAGATACGCCAGATTCGCCACCCCCGCGTGCGGGTCGAGCGACTCGCCGTAGCTGCTGTCCCCGCCCAACGGCCCCGTGAACCCCGGCCCGAAGAACACCGCTGGCCCCGTCGCGTCGTCCTGGTCGCAGTCCGGCTGGCGAGCCACCGAGCCGTAGGGCTGGGCGTACAGCCCGGGCAGGTTGCAATCGCCCGTCAGGACGAACGCCGAGCTGAACACCACCCGCTGCGTGCGCACGGAGGTGAACTGCTGAAGCTCGCGCAGGTAGGTGTCGCGGGCCTGAAGAAAGTACCCGAACGGCGCCTCGTCGACGGGTCTGGCCGGGTCTTGAAAGACTTCCCGGCCCGAGAGAAAGCCGCCGTTCACGAGCAGCTCGGTCCAGCCCAGCCCGGGGGCGTCGTCGCCGCTGCCGTCGCCCTGCCAGGTCTGCCAGCCGGACCAGTAGGGGAACGCCTCACGGTTGGCATCGGCGTACATGGTCATGGCCTGGCTGAGGCTGCGGACGTTGGCCATGCACTTGGTGGTCCGGGCCATGCGTCTTGCCGCGCCCAGGGCTGGCAGCAGGATGCCGATGAGCAGCGCGATGATCGCAATCACGACCAACAATTCGATCAGGGTAAACCCTTGAATCTGGCCTTTCCGTTGCCTCGAACCCATGTCTGCTGCTCCGATCATCACAGGATCATGCTACCCGCTCGCCAGCCTGTCGATGCCGATTCCATCGGTCTCGATCGTCCAGCCGATACACTTTCATGGCCCGTCAGCGGCCCGAGCCAACATCCTTGCAATAGAGCGCTGCCTCGGGCGTTGGACCCGTACCTTCCTTGGAGACCACGATTGGACCACAGATCAGCCCGCCCGGGCTTCTCGCTCATCGAACTGCTGGTGGTCATCTCGATCATCGCATTGCTCATCGGGATTCTCTTGCCCGCACTCGGGCCAGCCATGAACGCCGGCCGACAGGCTCGCTGCATGAACAACCTTCGCGGGCTCGGCCAGGGCATCGAGCTCTACAAAAACGACTTCCGGGAGGTCTTCCCTGAGGCGCGCTACATGCCCAAGCCGTGGGTCTCTGCTCGCGACACCAATCCCGACCTGCCCAACTGGGACTCACTGAACGTCGTCCTTGAGGACTACATCGAGCCGCTGAGCTTGGCGTACCAATGCCCGGGCGACAAGGTCATCTTTGATACTGAATACGTCGATGACGACGGTGTCACCCGCAAATCCGGTTCGTCGTACCGCTACCAAGACGGGATCGGTGGCCAGCGCATCGAAGAGACCTGGTTCTTCACACGCCTTGAGTTCACGCCCGGCGACATTCCCGTCCTCAATGATTTCGATGGCGGCAAATTCGAGAAGAGCGATGGCCAGTGGGTCACCGTCGATTTTTTCCACGACAAACGCATGTTTTTCTACGCCGACGGCAGCGCCGGTGGTTCCAAGACCAACTAGCCCAAACTGCATCATCAATGCCCGCCCGCCGATCGCGAGCCAGGAGCTCCCCAATGCCGCAAAGACTCGAACTCTCTGAGAGCCTCAAAGGCTCGTCACGCAAGCCCATCGACGCGAGCTGGTCGAAGCCCAAGAAGATCGCGGTGATGTCCGTCGCAGGAACGCTCGCCGCCGCGGGCCTCGCGTGGGGCATCTTCAGCTTCGTCAGCGGCCGACCGCCCAGCATGCCCAAGACCGCCGAGCAAGCGGTGCTCGCGCTGGCCTCGACCAACTTCGACAAGCTCGACGGCGAGCGCCAGAACGCCATCCGCTCGCAGGCGGTCCGGTTGATGACGGAGGCTCCCGAAGAAGAACGAGAAAGCCTTCGTGAGAAGATCGAACTCACCGAGGAAGGCCGCCAGCAGCTCCGCGAGGCGTTCATGGAGGACATGGTCCGCAAGTTCGCACGCGGCGAAGGCAACCCGTGGGAATCCATGATGGGCGGCATTGGGGGCGGG
>CAYGSG010000023.1:0-39511 GCA_964352615.1 uncultured Phycisphaeraceae bacterium | reverse complement strand
GGCATGAATATCCGCTTGACTTGAGCGCCCAAAGAGTGTCCGCTGGTGGTGATGAGACGCCCCCGTTTGAACTCGTGCTGGACGCTCCTGCTCGTGCTCGCCGCCACCTGCTGGGCCAGCGACGCCGATCGCTCACGCGCTACCGTACTGTGCACCTCCGCGGTGGCCTCGGGAGCCGTGACCGCCGATGGCCGCCCGCTGCTGTGGAAGAACCGCGACACCAGCCGGCGCGACAACGAGATCGTCCACTTCGCTGCTACCGACGGGGCTTTCGCGTTCGTCGCCGTCTGCAACGCCGGGCAGACATCCGCTGTGTGGGGCGGGCTCAACGATCACGGCTTCGCCGTCATCAACACCCTCACGCCCGACCTTCGCAGCCTGGGCACCCGGTCCGCCAAGGGCCTGGCCAACGGCTCGCTCATGAAACGGGCTCTCGAGACCTGCGCCACCGTCGACGAGTTCGAGCAACTCCTTGAGCGCACCAACGAGACCGGCAGGCGCACCATCGCCACCTTCAGCGTCATCGATGCCCAAGGCGGAGCCGCCACCTTTGAGACCGGACCCGGCGCGTTCGTCCGCTTCGATGCCGACAGCCAGGCCGCTGCGAACGCGCTGACCCGCGGGCTCAGCATCCGTTCCAATTTCACCTACACCGCGCACGATCTCTCTCCCGAGAACGTGAACGCCCAGTCGTTGCGAGCACTCGATAACGTCGGTTCCAAGGGCCGCCACGACCGGGCGGCCGCACTCTGCCTGCCGCTTGCTTTGGACTCAGTACTCAGCGTCGAAACCCTGCTGTCCGATGTCATCCGCGATCAAGCCCTTGATGAGAGCCCGCCGCCCGCGCTGCTAAACACTTCAAACACGCTCAGCCGGCGCACCAGCGTTAGCGCGATGGTCTTTCACGGCGCTAAGCCCGGCGAAGACCCGCTCACCGCCACCATGTGGGTTGTGCTCGGCGAGCCCGCGCTGTCGTGCGCTATCCCCGTTTGGGTCGCCCAAGGCCAAACGAGCGGCCTCGTTGATGGGCCCAAGACCAGCTCGATCTCCGATGCCGCCAACAAAGTCCGCGCCTCGCTCTACACCGCAGCCCAAGACGGCCCACGCCTCGACACCGCACGACGCGATGCTCTCCAAGCTCGCACGCTCGCTGAAGAGCGCGACATCCTTGCCAGCGCCGCCGCTGCACTCACCGCTTGGCGCGCCGAAGGTGTCGATCCCCAAGCCATGCGAGACCTCCACGAACACGCCTCGCAGCAAGTCCTGGCCGTGCTCACGGCTTGGCTCAGCGATAACCCCTAACACCGACCTCGTGCAGCCAGCCTCAACCACAAGGCAACCGACCCGTTTGGGCCGCCCACGCCTACGATTCAACAGGCCCGGAGGACCACCTCCGCTACGCGACCAACCGACCGAGGAGACCACCCATGACCGCTCTGACCACCAACACCCGTGAGATCCTCGGCTCAGATGCCGCGAGCCTCCTCGACTACCAATCCAAGACCGTCAGCAAGGCCGACCTCCACCTGCCGGGGCCTGACTTTGTCGATCGTGTGTTCGCGCACACGGACCGCAACCCCAACGTGCTGCGCAACATGCAGCACATCATGAACACCGGCCGCCTCGCCGGCACGGGCTACGTCTCCATCCTGCCGGTCGATCAGGGCATCGAGCATTCCGCCGGCGCTTCGTTCGCACCTAACCCCCAGTACTTTGATCCCGAGAACATCGTCAAGCTCGCCATCGAGGGCGGCTGCAACGCGGTCGCCTCGACCTTCGGCGTGCTCGGCTCGGTTGCGCGCAAGTATGCTCACAAAATCCCCTTCCTCGTCAAGTTCAACCACAACGAGCTGATGACCTACCCCAACACGTTCAACCAGATCCCCTTCGGTTCCATCCGCCAGTGCTACGAGATGGGCGCGGTCGCGGTCGGTGCCACCATCTACTTCGGCTCCGATGAATCCGATCAGCAGATCCAGTACGTCAGCGACATGTTTGCCGAGGCCCACTCCTACGGCCTCGTCACCGTGCTCTGGTGCTACCTCCGCAACAACGCCTTCAAAGTCAACGGCGTTGACTACCACTCCTCGGCCGACCTCACGGGTCAAGCCAACCACCTCGGTGCCACCATCCAGGCCGACATCGTCAAGCAGAAGCTCCCCACCAACAACGGCGGGTTCAACGCCCTCAACACCGGCGACTCCTCCTACGGCAAGTTCCGCAAGGAGGTCTACACCGAGCTCGCGGGCTGCGACGAGAACGGCGGCGGCGGCCACCCCATCGACCTCTGCCGGTACCAGCTCATCAACCAGTACATGGGCCGCGTGCCGCTGATCAACTCGGGCGGCGAGTCCAAGGGCGCTTCCGACATGGCCGACGCGGTGCACACCGCCGTCATCAACAAACGCGCCGGCGGCATGGGCCTCATCTCCGGACGCAAGGCCTTCCAGCGCCCCATGAACGAGGGCGCCGCGCTGCTCAACGCCATCCAAGACGTTTACCTCGACGACTCTGTCACTATCGCGTGAGACCGAGCCTTTTGCTCAACTTTGGTGTAAACGCTTCCAAGGGCCAGTCTTGAGCGGTGCCGGAGGCGCCGATCATCCCAACGAGCGCGGCCTCAACGCGTTCATCCTGAGCGACAGCTCGAGCATCGCGCAGCCGACCTGTCTGCGCGTAAATCTGCCACAGTTCACCCTTCGCTAGATACTTGACAGAATCACCCCCAGGGTCATCAACGGCTTCGACAACTCTGATGATGTTGTTTAGTGCGCTTTCCGCTCGTGCTGCACGTTCAGGGTCTGTCCAACGCCGGTGGATGGGTTGACTGTGGTCCGCGAACCACGAAACGTACTCACTCGCAACATCAGCTCCGTCGGGCGTTTCGCCGAAGACAGACCATGTCAGGTCAAGGACAGCATCAACTCTGTTCACGCGCAGCGGATCACTAAGTTCACGCCTCTCGTAAGCGAGGATTGTCCGAAGTGCATCGCGGTCCTCTCGTGCTCGATCTGCTTGCGCAAGCGACCAGAGCATCATGGAGCCCGAGACCGCGCCCAGCATCGCTATTGACAAACCCAGTGCGACGCTGATCCGGTGTCTTCGAATAAATTTTGCTCCCTGATACCCCAAGCTCGGCGGCCCCGCCTCCACGGGCTCGTCGCGGAGAAAGTGCTCCAGATCTTCACCAAGCGCCGTGGCCGTCGAGTATCGACGCTCCCGCTCCTTCTCAAGGCACTTCATCACCACCCAGTCCAGATCCCTCCTGAGCTCACCAGCGATCGTCCGTAGCTCGCTGCGTCGAGCGTTGACGATCTTCTGGGCAGATTCGGCGTCCTTGCTCGCCGCGGTGCTCAGCCGTGTGCTCGGCCTGGGCGGCTCGACTTCGCGGATGATCCGGGCCATCTCTGCCAGGGCGGCGCTGCGGATCTCTTCTCTTGAGAATGGCAGGGCCCCCGTGAGCAGTTCGTAGAGCACCACGCCGAGGCTGTACACGTCGCTGCGCGTATCGATATCGACGCCGCTCATCTCCGCCTGCTCGGGGCTCATGTACTCCGGGGTGCCGATCACCTGGCCGCGATCGGTGAAGATGGTCTGCTCGCTCAGCCGCTGGTTGAGGGCCTTGGCGACGCCGAAGTCGATGACCTTCGGCTCGGCATGGCCGTCTGCCCCGTAGCGCACCAGAATGTTGCTGGGCTTGATGTCCCGGTGGACCACGCCCTTGGCGTGCGCGTGCTGCACGGCCTCGCACACGCGGATCATGAGCGCGCACCGCTCGCGGATATTGAGCCTGTTCTTGTCGCAGAACTCCGTGATCGGGTCCCCGCGGACAAGCTCCATGACAAAGTAGGGCCGGCTGCCCTGCGCGGGGTCGGTCATCCCGCCGTCGAAGACCTTGGCGATGCACGGGTGGTCCATGACCGCGAGGGCCTGGCGCTCGGCTTCGAACCGTGCGACAACTGTCGCAGAGTCCATCCCGGGCTTGATGACCTTCAGCGCCACCCGCCGACGAACCGGCTGCGATTGCTCAGCCTCGTACACAACCCCGAAACCACCGGTTCCGAGCACGCCGAGCAAGTGGTACGGGCCGATTGTCTCGCCGAGCTCAGGCAGAGTCGGGCCTGGCGATGGCTCACCCGGCAGCGATCCAGTGGGCTCCTCGCGTTCGCTCATGGAGCCAGTCTACCACCGTTCCATCACCTGCAACCCACAACTTTCATCGCAGCAAGCCGCTGCCAGCACGACACGGGGTCCGCTGCTCGCCTGCCCGCGGCCTCTTGATACACGCCCTGTAGAATTGCACCGACGGCTTCGTCATTGCGCACTCCACTATTCGCGGGGTTTGTTGTACCATCTCTGGTAATTCACTCGCAGGAGCCCACATGCAACGCATCGCCGCCATCGCCCTCTGCCTCGCAGCCGCAGCCCACGCCGACGACTACTACCTCTACTTCCTCGGCGGGCAGTCCAACATGGACGGCTACGGCCAGATCAGCGAACTCCCCGATGACCTCAAAGGTGAAGTAGACGGCGCCCGCATCTTCCTCGGCCAGATCACCCAAGACACCCAGCCCGTCACTGGCCTCGGCCTATGGGCACCGCTCACCCCCGGGTTCGGTGGCGGCGCGAAGACCGACGGCAACGCCGTCACACTCGGCGACCGCTTCGGACCCGAGCTCACCTTTGCGAGCAGGCTCCGCGAGCTGCGCCCCAACGAGAAGATCGCCATCATCAAGTACGCCAAGGGCGGCTCGAGCCTCGACGTCCGCCAATCGGGCTGGGGCACCTGGGACCCACACGATGCGCGCGCCGATGGCATCAACCAATACGACCACGCGCTGGCTGCCATCGATACCGCCACCAAGGTCACCGACATCGACGGCGACGGCACGCCCGACCGGCTCATCCCCGCGGGCATCGTCTGGATGCAGGGCGAGACCGACGCCACCACCGAAGCAACCGCGAGCGACTACCGCGACAACCTCGCCGAGATGGCCGAGTTGCTGCGCGCAGCGTTACGCAAGGACGACCTTCCGTTCATCATCGGCCGCATCAGCGATTCGCACGCCGGTCCAGTCGAGGGTCAGCCCGTCTGGGAGTTCGGCGAAATCGTGCGCACCGCCCAGCAGCAAGTTGCCGAGACTGACCCATACGCCGCCATCGTCACCACCACCGACGACTACGGCTACTCCGACCGAGCCCACTACGACACTGGCGGGTACATCGATTTAGGCAGGGCGTTTGCAGAGGCGATCAACGCGCTGCGAGACGAGTAGCGGATACCGCGCGAACGTTCAGTCGTGGCGCTCGATCTCTGCCAACCGCTCCCGCCACGTCGCAAGCTCCGCTTCATGCTCTCCCTCGGCATCGTGCCAAGCCTGATAAAGCTGCACCAAGAGCCCCGTCGCATCGCGCGTCTGTTCGTGCCTCGCGCCCCACCGCTCGTGGTTGCGTCGTTCGCTTTCTATCGCCAGCGTCTCCGCAGCGTCAAACTCGCCTGCGACCATCCGCAGCTTGGCGAGGTTGTGCATCGCGATCAGCGTTGAGGGGTGCCCGTCGCCATACACCGCGCGGTACCCCGCCAGCGCCTCGGCCCACAGCTCGCCCGCCACGGCAAATTTGCCCTGCTGGGCCATGAGCAGGCCAAGGTTGTTGACCGCGTGCAGCGTCGCCGGCGCCTCGCTCCCTAGCACCCGCCGGTTGCCTTCAACCGCACGCAGGTAGTAGGGCTCCGCTTCGGCGAATCGGCCCTGTGCGCTCAGCACGATCCCCATGTTCGCAAGCGACGTCAGCGTGCTGCGGTGCTCATCGCCCAGCAGCCTCTGTCGGCCCTCGAGCGCCTCGCGGATTAGCCGCTCGCCTTCTTCATACGCACCCTGCGCCTGCAACTGAAAGCCCAGGTTGTTGAGCGAGGCCAGCGTGTCCGCGTGCGCCTCGCCCAACAGCTTTCGCCGACCATCCAGAGCCGCCCGAGCGTGGCCCTCTGCAACTTCCGCATGGCCGCGCATCCGTTCGAGCGTGCTTAGCCAGCTCAACGAATCCAGCGTCAGCGCATCGGATTCCCCAAGCTCTCGCCTGCGGATCGCCAGCGCGTGTGTCTGCGGCTCGACCGCGCCCTCCAGCATCCCAAGCTCGCGCATGGTGTTCGCCAGTGTTTGCAACAGCTCGGCCTGCACCAACGGCTGGTCCTCGAACCTGCTGCGTATCGCTTCGAGCGAACGCGCAAACACGCTCTGCTCCAGCGTGCCCGTTGCCAAATTTGTAAAGTTGATCTCCCTCGTCAGCTCTGCCAACTCAGCACGAGCCTTGTCCGGTGCTCCTGCCAGCATCGCGTCCCGCATCCGTTCGCCCATTACCGACGGCTCAATCGACGCAAGTTGGTCCGACTGGAACACCACCACGCTCGCCAGCTCGTCGCTTCGCTCACGCTCCGCAGCCAGCGCTTCGTCGCGTTCGCCAAGCGCTGCCAGCGTGTCCGCCTGCGCGCGCACCGCGTTCAACCCGAACACGGTGCTCACCACCGCCGCACCCGCCAGCGCCGCCGCGACCAAGCCCGCCACCACCAGCGCGGCTCCGTGCCGCTTGGCAAACTTGCTCATGCGGTACACCGCGCTGGGCGGTCCCGCCAGCACCGGCTCGTCGTGCAGGTACCGCCGAAGCTCTTCTGCGAGCGCGTTGGCCGTCTCGTACCGACGCGAACGGTCCTTCTCCAGGCACTTCATCACCACCCAATCGAGGTCGCGCCTAAGCGTACCCGACAGCTTCTTGATCTCCGTTCGCCTGTGCCCCGCCGCCGCGCTCGCGCTGCCCACCTCCGTCGTCAGCCGCGTGCTTGGTCTTGGCGGATCGACCTCGCGGATGATCCGCTGAATCTCGCCGTACCCCGCCGCTCGGAGCGACTTCGAATCAAACGGCAACAGCCCCGTCAACAACTCATACAGCATCACGCCTAGCGAATACAAATCCGCCCGCGTGTCGATGTCCTGCCCGCTCATCTCCGCCTGCTCGGGGCTCATGTACTCGGGCGTACCAATCAACTGCCCCTGCTCGGTAAACACCGCAGCCTCTACGAGCTGCTGGTTGAGCGCCTTGGCAATACCAAAATCGATCACCTTGGGCGAGGCCTCGCCGTTCTCGTCGTACGCCACCAAGACATTGCTCGGCTTGAGGTCGCGGTGAATCACGCCCTTGGCGTGCGCGTGCTGCACCGCGCCGCACACCGTGCGGAACAGCTCGATGCGCTCATCAACACGCAGCCGGTTGCGGTCGCAGTGCTCCGTGATTGGAACACCCCGCACCAGCTCCATCACAAAGTAAGGCCGGCTGCCCTGCTCGGCGCTGGTCACGCCGCCATCGAGCACCTTGGCGATGCACGGATGGTCCATCACCGCCAGCGCCTGCCGCTCGGCCTCGAACCGCGATACCACCGCGCCCGAATCCATGCCCGGCTTGATCAGTTTGAGCGCCACCCGCCGCTTGACCGGCTCGGTCTGTTCAGCCTCGTACACCACCCCGAACCCGCCCTCGCCCAGCACCTGCAACAACCGGTACCGGTCGATCGTCGCCCCGTTCATCGGAGCCATCGAAGCGCCTTGGCCGGCTACACGTTTCGCGTCCGCCTCGCCGAGCGAGGCGGTGGGTGAGTCATCGGTGTGCATCCGCGGAGTCTACCCGACACGCGTTGCCCATCACGCTTGGGCACTCCCGCTGCGTCAATCAGGCCGCACCCAGCGCGATCAGCTTCTGGCTGGGCATCTCGACCGCCGCCACTCGCTCTTCGCAGAACGCAAGCACCGCACGCTCGATGTCCACCATCATGCCGAGCATGAACTCACGCGCCTGCGGATCGCCCGCCGCCTTCAAGAGCTGTTGGTACCGGCCGCGCACACGGTTGAAGTGCTGCCGCGCCCCGCTGTCTGTTCCGTCGATCCCCATCGGGTCGTTCGTGAACACGCACATCGGCCGCATCGCCACGATCTTCAGCCCCGCCGCCGCAAGCCGCTGCTCCCATTCGTACCGGCTGCGCACCAGCATCCACTCCGTGCGCATCCCGATCCGCGGCAGGTAATCCGTCAGCAGCACCCGGCCGCCCTCGGCCAGATGCGAACGCAGGTTGGCCAGCGCCCGATCGAACTTGTCAGGCTCGGGCACATGAAACAGCACGTTGGCGATATTGATCAAGTCAAACCGCTCCCCAAAGTCCCAGCCTTCACTGGTGACATCGCCCGCATCGAAGCGCACTCCCGGCATGCTCGCCAGTGCCGATGCTTTCAGCAGTTCCACCGAAGCGCTCGCAAAGTCCACCCCCACCAGCCGATCCGGCCCGTACGTCTCATGCAAGAATCGGCACCAACGCCCCGAGCCGCACCCAACATCCAATACACGCCTCGGCGAACCAAGACCCACATCGCTCACAAGCGAGCGATAGATCGGCTCAGCCACCGCTCGCTCCACCGGGTCTGCGTACGACATCGCGGCATCGCTGTTGCCGTCGGTCTGCGACCACTCGCTCTCGTAGTGCGTCCTGATATCGTCCTGCGTCATGGGCATGGTCGGCAATCTCCTTGCATGCACCGCCTATCGGCGCTCGCTCGCCTTCTTCAGCACCCCGCAGCTTCTGCGCTCGTCCGAGCACGCCTTGAGCTATCCTCCGCGTACCCATGCTCACACTGCTCGCCTCAGCCGGCTCCAGCCCGTCCGCCATGCAGGACCTCGCGATCGTCCTCGCTGTGGCCGGGCTCGCGGTACTCGCGATGGGCCGCTTCGGCGTCGCCGCCATCCCCGCCTTTCTCATCGCGGGCGCCGTCTCCGGCCCCTACGCGCTGGGCCTCATCCACTCGCCCGACACCCTCACCACCATCAGCGAACTCGCGATCATTCTGCTGCTCTTTGGCATCGGCCTTCACCTCGATATCAAGGAGATTCGCCAGGGATCGTCGTGGATGTTTGCAGCGGGCATCGTCGCTACGGTGGTGTGCATCATCGTGCTCTGGCCCATCGCCAAGCTGTGGGGCCTGAGTTGGTCGGGTGCGTTCGCCGTCGCAGCCGCCATGAGCCTGTCGAGCACGGCGCTCGTCACGCGAAGACTCATGAAGCAACGAGCCCTGCGCCTGCCCGCGGGCCGGCTCTCGGTGATCGTGCTCATCGCGCAGGACCTCGCGGTGCCGTTGCTGCTGGTCGTCATCTCGCTCATGGACCGTTCAGCCGTTGTCGAGGGCGAGGCCGCTACCGAAACCATGAGCCTCGGCTCCATGCTCTTGTACGCAGCGCTTAGCCTTTTGGGACTCGGCACGCTCGCCCTTGTTGGCCGATGGCTCCTGCCGCGCGTGCTCAAGCAGGCCGCCGCCATCGGAAGCGACGAGGTCCTGCTCACGCTCGGGCTGGCCGCCGCCATCGGCTTTGCGATCATCACGCATGTGCTCGGCTTCAGCTACGAACTCGGCGCGTTCCTCGCGGGGCTGCTGCTTGGTTCAACGCCGTTCAAGCTCCAACTCGGCGCGCTGCTCTCGCCCGCGCGCGACTTGTTCCTCGCTGTCTTCTTCACCACCCTGGGCATGGCGATCGACCCGGGCGCACTCACCTCCGTCTGGCCCGCCGTGCTCGCCGCCGCGGTGGTGCTCGCAGTCGTGAAGGCGCTGGCCATCGGCTTCTCGTGCTGGGCATCGGGCGCGACGGGTCCGCTGGCGACGACCGCTGGCCTGACCGTGGCCCAAGCGGGCGAGTTCAGCCTCGTGCTGCTCCAAGCCGCCTTCGCCTCAGCACTGATTAGCAAGGACCAGACCTCGGCCGCCGTCGCGGTCGTGGTGATCTCGCTCGTCATCGCGCCTCTTCCCATCATGGCCGCTGCCTGGCTCGAACAACTCGCCTCGCGCCTGCCGCGCGCGCCATGGCTTTCAACCCCCAAGCCCGCACCACGCGAGACGTCCAGCGAGCCCTCGCCTAACCGCACCGTCATCATCGCCGGCTTCGGCCCCGTGGGTCAGGTCGCCGCCGAGGCCCTCGAATGGATGGATGTCAACCTCACCATCATCGAACTCAACCCCGCCACGGTGCACACGCACAACGCTCTAGGTCGGCGCGTCTACTTTGGCGATGTCGCCCGCCAGGAAGTCCTCGAAGCCGCGGGCGTGCGACACGCCAGCGCCATTATCTTGACCATCCCCGATGAGCGCGCGGTGATGAGCGCCTGCCAGCTCGCCAAGGCCCTCAATCCAGACATTCGGGTGATCGCACGCTTCCCGTTCCTTGGCAAGGGCCTGCTCGCCAAGTCGCTCGGCGCCGATGAGATCGTCGTCGATGAGGTCGCCACCGCCACCGCGATGCAGAAGCTCGTCGCCGAGTACCTCAAGCTGCCGACGCCCGCCGTCGAACCGCCGCTCGACCCGCACGCCTAGATCTGAACACAGACTCTCCCCGTGGCACGGGCGTCTCGTCTGAATCTTCGGGCTCGCGCAACGCACAGGCTACAAGCCTGTGCCACCAGCAAGCGGCCTATCGCTCACGCTCAGGGCTCTTCAAGAGCTATCGCGCGATCAGGCGCTCGGCGGGTCTTCCTTCGGGTCGGCGCGCATGAACAGCGCCTCGCCCTTGGTGATCTTCTGACCGGCCTTGAGCGAGTACGCGCCGTCTCCGAACTGCGCCAGCTCAGCGAGCGGGGCTTTGAACCCGCTGTTGTGGTCGGCGGGGTCGTTCAGGTGGTCGCAGTTCCACCGCCGCCAGAGGTCGGCCATCTTCTCGGGCATCGCGGGGTAGAGGAAGAGGGAGGCGATGCGGAGGGCTTCGGCGCAAGCGAAAATAATGTTGCCGAGCCGCGTGGCGTTATCGGGATTTTCATCGAGCTGTTTCGCGATCGAGAAAGGGCGTGTGGTCGTGATGAAGTTGTCGACGTACGTCACCAACTTTCCACCACATTGCAGCGCACCCGATAGTAAGAACGAGGAATTCAGATGTTCAAATAGACGCTCCAAACTATCCGATGTGAATGGCGGCCGGTTGGTGGGGTCAAGCGGGCCATCCACCACTACGTTTACGCTTGGGTCTCGTTCCGGTAGGACGCCCGCGTAGTACTTGTCGATCATGTTGCTCACTCGGCTGGTCGAGTTGCCGATGCCGTTGGCAAGGTCCGCGTTGTAGACCTCGACGAACCTGCTGTGCGCAAAGTCGCTGTCGGTCGCGCCCAGCGGGCCTTGGGTCATCAGGTACCACCGCACGGCATCGAGGCTGAACTTGTCCGCGTACGCGCGGAGCTGATCGATCTCGATGAAGTTGCCCAGGCTCTTGGACATCTTCTGGCCCTCGGCGATCCAGTACGCGTGCGCGTACACGGTCGTCGGGGCGGGCCTGCCCATGGCGTGGAGCATCGCGGGCCAGATCACGGCGTGGAACCAGATGATGTCCTTGGCCATGAAATGAGTGACTTGGCCCCCTCCGCCCGCTTCGCGGGCACCTCCCCCGTCGGGGCCGGGGGAGGAGGCAGAAGTGGGCCAGTAGTGCGCGCGCTCGGGGGTGTCGATCGCGGTGATGTAGTTGCACAGCGCCTCGATCCAGACGTACACGCGGTGCTCGGGGTCGCCCGGCATGGTCACGCCCCAGCCCTCGGGGGCCGGGTCGTCGTCCTTAATCCGCCGCGACACCGGCACGCGGTTGAGCCCCTGCTTGATGCGGCCGAGCACCTCGTTCTTGCGGGCCTCGGGCAGGATGCGGATCGCATCCGACTCGATCTGCGCGCGCAGCCAGTCCTCGTGCGCGGGCAGGTCGAAGAAGTAGTTCTGCTCGGTGCGCTTCTCTAAGGGCCTGCCGGTGACGGGGCTCTTGAAGTCGTTCTCTTTGGCGACCGTCTCGGTCAGGTACTCCTCTTGGGAAGGGTCGTACCAGCCTTCGTAGTCGCCCAGCTCGATCGCCCCCTTGTCCATCAGGTCCGCGATGAGCGCGGCGGCCCTCGTCTTGTGGCGGTCCTCGGTCGTGCGGATGAAGTCATCGTTCGTGAAACCCATGAAGCTGAACGCGTCTTTGAACCGCTGGGCGTTGAGGTCGGCCCACGCGATGGGTGGCATGCCGTGCTCGGCGGCGGAGGTGACGACCTTCTCCGCGTGCTCGTCGGTGCCAGTCAGAAAGAACACGTCGGCCTTTGGTCCGTCGATGAGCCGGGCGGCTCGCGCTGCGACATCCGCGACCAGCGTGGTGTAGCAGTGCCCGATGTGCGGGCGGTCGTTGACGTAGTAAATCGGCGTGGTGAAGTAACGGGGGCCTGGCATGTCGGGCATGGAGCGAGTGTAGAGCATGGGCTCGGGGCGGAAACGAGCGCACAAGAAAGGGGCACCCAAGGGTGCCCCTCCCGGAGAAACGAGAGATTTGAGTCGGAATCAGGCCCGGCGACGGCGAGCCGCCATCAGGCCACCGAGACCCAGGACCGCAGCAGCGCCGGGGGCCGGGACCACCTGAAGGTTGTCGATGAACAGCACCGCGGTGCTGTTGGGAGCGCCGCCCGTGGCGGAGACAAACTGAACGGTCACGCCGCCGCTGGCATCGGGTCCGACCATGACATCAAAGCTGAAGTTGGTCCACTCGGTGATATCGGTCTGGATGTTGAGCGGAGCACCACCGAGAATTGCGGACGACGAGGTGCCGCCGCCATCGATCTCGGTGAAGAACTCGGCGATGCCGACGCCGCCGTCAGCGAAGCTGCCCTTGGCCGAAAAAGACACGGTGAGGATGTCACCGGGGTTGACCTGGCCGATGCCGATGTTGGCGTTCTTGACGACGTTGCCCGAGGGAGTCCCGGAGGGGCCGTTGGAGATCTCGGCCGCCCAGATACCCTCGGCAGCGTCTGCGGTGATCAGGAACGTGTTGTCCATTTCCTGCGGCTCGTGGGTCCAGCCGGAGGTATCGCCGGTCTCGAACCCGCCGTTGACGGCGAAGTTCTGGCCGCTGGCGACGCTGGCGCCGGCGAGGGTGGCCAAAGTGATGGCGGTGAGCTTGTTCATGATCTTTCTCCTCTTTCAATATCCATGGCCTTGAACAGGCCAGCGACTCTCTGCCGGGCAAAGTGGCCCGGTCCCGTAACTTAGTGAAAGTCTTTCGCTGGATTCAATAACAAATCCAAAAATTCTGCGCTCAATCGATTGATCATTCTAGAAACACTTGCTGTTTTTTCTAGACAAACCCTGTGTTATCTACTGGTTAGGTATTGTCCAATCACCCAGCCTGCCGCTGCCAGCACTGTGCCGAGCACCACCGACGCCGCGACGTTCGCCAGAGCGAGCCGGGGCGCCCCCGCCTTGAGCAGTTCAAACGTGTCGAGCCCAAAGGCGCTGAACGTTGTAAACGAGCCGAGAAAGCCCGTGATAACCAACAGTCTCAGCCGGTCCTCAGCGGGCCGATCGATCAGCACCGCAGCCACAACGCCGATCAGCAGGCAACCCGTCAGGTTCACCGCCAGCACGCCCCACGGGAAGCGGACGTGATCAACGCCGCTCGCTGGGTCGAGCAGTTTGCCCACGATCGGACCCATGAAGGGACCAGTCACCGCGTACCGGCCCAGCGCCCCGCCCACGGCACCGAGCGAGATGCAGCCAGCTGCGATGGCGTGATCGATCAGAGGCATCGCCGCGAGCGTACCGCATCAATGGCAAGAGGGCTGCGGGGTCGATGCCCGGCAGCCCTCTGGGTCTCGTGTGCAACGGAGTAGTACTGCCTTACGGGCAGGGTCCGATGAGTCCAAGCAGCGCGAGGAAGTCCCCGAAGCTGATCATGCCATCGCCGCCGTTGAGGGTGCCGAAATCGTCGGCGATGTCACCCGTGCAGCCGGGGCTACCGGGGCAGGGTCCGATGAGTCCGAGCAGCGCGAGGAAGTCCCCGAAGCTGATCATGCCGTCTCCGCCGTTGAGGGTGCCAAAGTCGTCGGCGATGTCGCCCGTGCAGACGGGCGCGTCGGGCCCGGTGATCACCACATCATCGAGGAAGAGCGTCATCTCGCTACCAACATCCGCGCCGGTCACGGCCGCGAACTGCACGGTGATGCCGCCGCTGACATCCACGGCTCCGATGAGCACATCAAAGCTGAACGGCTGGTAGGTGCTGGTCAGGGGTAGCGGGCCTCCGCCCAAAATTCTGGAGGAAGACACGCCGCCGCCCGCGATCTCTGTGAAGAACTCTGCGAAGGCCACGCCGCCGATGCCGGCCATGCCCTTGGCGGCGAAGGAGACGGTGATCGTCTGCCCGGTCATCACGACGCCCTCGCCGCGGTTGGCCTGCTTGATGACCGCACCGGAGGTCTCGGCGCCGTTGAAGATTCTGGCGCCGAAGCTGCCGGTGTTGGCGTCGCCCGTGACCTCAAAGGTGGAATTGATGGACGGGAAGCTCTCCCAGCCGCTCGTGTCCCCGGTCTCGAACCCGCCGTTGACCGCGAGGCTCTGCGCACTGGCTGTCGTCGCCATCAGAAGGGCACCAACAGCAACGGTCTTGATCGTTCGGAAGCTCATGGGCATCTCTCCACATGGCGCACAAGGCGCTCGGTTCTTGTCTGGCTCACCACAAGGCAAGCGCTTTCGCATGGTAATCAAGAGGCGGAATCGAACAATGCTAAATTTCCAGATTCTGCACCTGTCCGAGTTCGTGGCGCGAAGAAGAGGGCCGCCCGTCGATGCCCGACAGCCCCCGATCTCGCATGCGTCGGAGCAAAGCAGCCTGAAGGACAAGGCCCAATGAGGCCGAGCAGCAGCCTGAAGCGTGCAGACTTCCAAAGACCTTCCTTTGTTTCTCCCATCGCGAGGTTCGGCCAGACCGGGTGCGTTGCAGCCAGCTGAGATAAACCACGATTTGTCGCACTCTTTCCACCATCGCAACGCGATCAATTCTGTCGAACCTCTCAGGGGTATGGTGACGCAAGCCGGTTACGCGTGGGATTTCTGGGCAGAGGTGGTGACCTTGGCAGCAGCGCAGCAGACACCATCAAAGCCGCAGCTCAGCCGGGACGAGTTCTCCCGGCTGTACGACGCCGCGTACCAAACACTGGTCGTGGTGGCCATGTCGCAGACGGACCGATCGCAAGCCGAGGACGTCGTCCAAGAAGCAGCGATCATCGCCTGGAAGCAGCGATCCAGGTTTGAGGTCGGCACGGACTTCGGCGCGTGGATGGCGGCCATCGTCCGCGGCGCTGCCCGCAACCATCGGCGAAGCGAGAACCGGAGAACCCAGCGCCACCTCAAGCTCGCCCACGAGCCCAACCACGCGGTGGTAGGAACCATCGAAGGCGAGCCCGGCTCAGCGCAGCCTGACCCTGAACTCGAACGAGCGATGGACCGCCTCAGCGAAGCCCAGCGAGAGTGCTTCATGTTGCGCGTGCTGCTGGGGCGGACGTACGACCAGATCTCGAGCATCATGGGCCTGCCCGCTGCGACCGCGCGCACCCACGTGTTCCGCGCCCGCCAGCAGCTTGCCGATGCCCTGGGCCAGAGCCAAGGAGAGGTCCGCCATGCGTGAGCTCACCCCCCAAGAAACAGAACTGGTGCTCCGCTTCGTCGATAGAGACCTCGCGGGCGATGAGCTTGCGGCCTTCGAGGCATCTGTCTCGCAAGACGCTGCCCTGCGCGCCGAGATCGAGCGCTTCCAGAGCATTGACGACCGCGTGCGCGCGGCGCTGCCCGTGCCGCAGGTGCCGAGCGAGCCGTTGAGCTTTGATCGTGCTTCAAAGCAAGCCGCGCCCGCCCAGTCTCGCTGGCTCAAGCTCGGCCTTGCAGCCGCCATCATTCTGGCCGTCGGGCTCGGGGGCCAGTTCGGGCTCGGGCGGTACCTCGCATGGGCCGGCCGGCTCGATGCGGGCAACCTGTACCGCGTCACGACCATCCGCTTTGAGCCGCAGGTCATCTGCGACACGCCCAAGAAGTTCGCCGACTACACCGACAAGATTTTCGGCGTTCCCATCACGCCGCGCGGTGACGACAGCGTCCACCTCGTCGGCTGGCGATCGCCCCTCGCTGGGTACGACCCCGAGAAAGACCCTGATGCCCAGGGCCCGCGCGTGCTGCTCGTCTCAGCGCAAGACGATGCGGGCCAGCCCGCGCAGGTCATCGTGCTCTTCCAAGACGCCTCGGCGTGGACGCCCGAACTGGCCGACGACTCGGGCCTGCGCCTCTTCAGCCGAAAGATCGGCAGCGTGCGGATGTACGAGATCACGCCGCTCAACAAGCCCGTGACGCTGGATCTGCTCGAACGCGGTTACCCCTGATCGCCGCACGCCGAGGCGGTCGAGTTCAATCGATCGATTGATAAACTCCCATCGACCCGGTTATCTGGGCCTATCGTCCGGTGGATTGCTTGGGATTGTGTCCGCTCTGCCCATGCCGGGAATAGCCCGCGATCCAAGACCATTCTCATCCTTGTGATAGGACCCCGGCCACAGCATGCAACGCACCGAGTTCGAACCTCTGGCGATGGGTCAGCTCGACGCGGTGTACCGCCTCGCGCTCCGGCTTACGCGCGACCAGAACAAGGCCGAGGATTTGGTGCAAGACACATTCGCTCGGGCGCTCAGGCCCAGGGCGGTCGAGGGGTTCGATCCCTCCAAGAGCAGTTCGGCAGCGACCGGCGATCTGGACTCGGCCATGCGGTCATGGCTGTTCACGATCTGCCACAACCTGTTCTATTCGCAGATCAAGCGGGCGGCCAAGGCACCCGCAGCCGTTGGTGAGTTCTTTGCAGAGGCGGCGGACCAGACACCGCCAGATGAGCCCCCGCCCGTGTGGGACCGCTCGCAGCTTGATTGGGAACACGTCGACGGCCGGCTCAAGGCCGCGATCGACGGCTTGAAGGACGAGTACCGCGAGATCCTGCTGATGTGGGGTGTCGATGGATTGAAGTACCGGGAGATCGCGTCGATCATGGAGATCCCGATCGGCACGGTGATGAGCAGGCTGCATCGGGCCCGCAAGCAGGTGGCCGACGAACTGATGGGCCAGCAGGGCCTTGCCGACGAGCTGGGTCTTGGCTCGTCGCAAGATGGATGACCGGACGGATGACAGGGCAGGCGATCGGGTAAGCGCCCAATCGACAGCTTGACAGCATTGGGGGGACAGCAGCCAGCCTTCTGCCAGCTGCTGGGGAAGAAACAAGAACCGCCCTATTCAAGGGCAAGCAGCGGATGAACCGTGCCGCTGCGATGTCGCGGAGTGTGACCGATGGCCCAAGACCCAACCTCGAACCCCGAGCAGCAGCCGACCCCCGAGGCTGACCTCTCGATCGCTGCTCTGCTCCGCTGCGCCGCCGACGGCGAGCTCTCTTCCGAGCAAAAAGCCCGTTTGTGCGCGCACCTCGACGAGAGCCCCGGCTGCACGCAGCGCATCGAGTTCGAGCAGCGCCTCCGCGAGGCCTGCAACGATTGCTACGCCGACGACACCTGCTGCCCGGAAACCCTCCGCACCACCATCGGCCAGATGTGCGAGCACGCACGCGATGGCGAACCCGAGCCCGGCAGGCTCGCGCCCGTCACGCGCTCGCGCTCGTTCTGGAACAGTCCTTTGGCTCGGGGTGCTGCGCTCGCTGCGGTGCTCGTGCTCGCGGTGACGCTCGCGTTCCAGGTCGGTCAGAAATCAGCACCCGTTGTCGGTGGCACCGGCCCGCAGCTCACGCTTGCCTCGCAGGCCACGCAGTTCGTCTCCAAAGAGCACACCCGCTGCATCGAGCTCACCGATCCGTCGCTCGCGTACAAGTTCACCGCAAATTCGCCCGAGCAGGTGCCCGCAGCGTTCCAGGCCGTCATGGGCAAGGCGCTATCGATCGAGGACCTCATCGCCAACGCCGAGTCGGTGAGCTTCATCGACGCGGGCCGGTGCGGCGTGCCCGGCGGCGGCCGATCCATGCACATCCGCCTGGCCACCCAATCGGCAAGCGAGCCGCACACCGCGAGCCTGTTCGTGCAGGAAGACCTCGGCGATCTCGCGATCGAAGAAGGCCCCTCTTACCACCTCGCCGGCGGCAAGGCCGAGCCCGACAAGCCGTGCGTGTTCGTGTGGCGGAGCGCGGGGCTGGTCTTCTGGCTCGTGTGCGACCGCACCGATGCCAAGGCGCTGCGCCAGGCTGTCGGCGCGCCCGAACTGGCTACTGATCCGATCTAAGCAAGATTCCCCGACACAGCCCGCAAGGCTGTGCCACCAAGAAGCTCCAGACACAGCCTGCAAGGCTGTGCCACCGGCAGAGCACTATCGCCGCTTTGAGGGCGGCGCATCGACGGGCCTGAACTCTTCAGCCAGCTGCGCAAGCGCCTGCTCGATGGGCATGGGTTCGCTCTCGCCGCCATCGCCCTTCAAGTGTTTGATCTTGGCCGACTCGCCGCCGTCTTCGATGAGCAGCGCCGCCTGCGCACCAAGCTGGTTGGCTTCCTTAAGCAGTTTGCCGACGTTCTTTGTTGCCTTGTAGCTATGCCGGGCATGCAGGCCCTGCGAGCGCAGTTGCGCGCACGCGGGCCGAACCGCCTCGGCAGCGTCATCGCCCGCTGCAATCAAAAACACATCCGGCGTCTGCCCCGCCCACTGCATCAGCTCGTCATCGCTCGGCAAGAGCCCCTTGTCGCTCAGCAGGTTGGTGAGCACGACATCGCCCATGCCAAACCCGACCGCCGGTGTGGGCGGCCCGCCGAACATCTCGATGAGCCCGTCGTATCGCCCGCCGCCCGCGACCGCTCGCTCGCCGTCGGCAATGACTTCGAACACTGTACCGGTGTAGTACGCCAGGCCGCGTGCGATGTTGAAGTCGGGCGTGATCCAGGAATCAACGCAGAGATCGCGGAGATGCGCGGAGAGTGCCAGCAACGGCTGGAAATCGAACTTGACCGCGTCAGTTACCGGCCCTTCGGATTTGAACCAAGACGTCCCATTCTGGAATACACCTTCGCATGTCTCAATCCACATGTCGAATTCTTCGAGATCTAGCAGCCCATCTGATTGCTTGATTGCTTCGAGGTCGCCAAGCTTTGGACGCCTATCGAGCAGCGCATACGCCTGAGCCCATAGCTCCTCGGCAAGGCCCGTTGATCTAAACGCCTGATCGATGACGTCTCGGCTTCCAACTCGAACCGTTGCATCGCTCTCCGTCAGCCCTACCGCCTGCATCAGACCCACGACGCACGCGATGACCTCCGCATCCATGCGTGCCTTGGCCTCTGCGATCTTGGCGTCCTTCTCTGCGCCCTCTGCGTTCATTTGCTGAGGGTCCACATCCAGCCCGATTACGTCCGCGTTCCACTGCCAGAACTCGCGGCGGCGTCCCCGCTGGGGCCGCTCGGCGCGGAAGAAGTTGCCGGTGCAGAACCACTTGGTCGGCTTGGGCAGGGCGTTGGCCTTGGCGGCGTACATGCGCGCAAGCGTGGGCGTGAACTCGGGTCGCAGGGCGTAGTCGTCCTTGCCGCCGGCTCTGCGGAAGCTGAACAGCTCGCTGACGATTCCCTCGCCGCTCTTGGTCTTGTAGACATCGAGGTGCTCGAAGGTCGGCCCGTCGATCTCCTCGAACCCGTGGCGGGTGCTGACGCGCCGCCAGTGCTCGATGAGCCACCGCCTGCGCGCGAGGTCGATGGGGTAGCTGTCTTGTGTGCCGTTGGGCGCTTGGAAGCTCTTGGAGGCCATGAGCAGAGGGTAGCCCAAAGCAGCGCATTGTCTGGAGGCTCGGTTCTGCACCCTCTCCCCGCCGAAGGAGAGGGTGGTGCGCAAGCACCGGGTGAGGGGGCTGCTAAGGAGCTTCGCTTATGACCCCTCACCCCGGCCCTCTGCCTCAAGGGGAGAGGGAGGGGAGCGCAATTCCATTCGCTCGATGATGCTCGCGATCGCCAGCTCGTACACATCGTCCGCCTCGCCGCGCGCATCGATGACGGCGTACCGCTCGGGCCACCGCTCGGCCTGGTCCAGATACCCCTGGCGAACGCGGGCGTGGAACTGGGCGTCCTTGTCTTCGATGCGGTCGGCAAAGAGGCTCGGGCCGGCATCGGGCTTGGAGCGCCGCCTTACCGGGGTTCCGGTGAGGCGCGCGGTGCGGGTGCGTTCATCGACATCAAAGATCAGCGTCAGGTCGGGCTCGACGCCCCGCAGCGCGACCCTGCCGACGGCGACAATGTCATCGAACGCGATGCCGCCCGCGGTGCCTTGGTAGGCGAGCGTGGACGACATGAACCGGTCGGCCAGCACCAGCTCGCCTCGGGCCAGGGCTGGGGCGATCTCTTGGGCGCACAGCTGCGCCCGGCTGGCCATGTAGAGCATGACCTCGGTGGCGGCGGTCATGGCCTCGTGCTCGCGGTCGAGCAGCACGTCTCGGATGGCCTCGCCGATGGGTGTGCCGCCGGGCTCGCGGACCCGGCAGACGCGCACGCCGGCCCGCTCGGCGGCCTCGGCAAAGCGGTCGAGCTGGGTGGATTTGCCGCTGCCGTCGGGCCCGTCAAAGACGAGAAACCGCCCGCCGAGTGTTTGCATCCAGTTGGGGTCGTCCGTGCGCACGGCCGAGTGTACGGAGCGCAGGCCAGCCCGTGTGAGTCCGGCTTCACATGAAATGAGCGCACGCCGGCTGTTGCCCGTGGGCCGGGGACGTTACCTTGCGCGCATGACCCATCGCATGACCCATCGCACGCTCATCGCTTCGCTGATTCTTGCCATCGCCGCTTCTTTGGCCGGCGCGCAGGACGACCCGGTCAACCTCATCCATGAACGCCACAAGCACCACCACAACGAGCCCCATCCGACGGTTGTGGATGACGAGCGGTTTGTCACCGACCGAAAGTCGCCCGTGGTGCTGCCTTTGCCGCAAGAGAAGGACGCGTTCACGTTCGTGGTCTTCGGCGACCGCACGGGCGGGCCGGATTCAGGCGTGAACATCTTGGCCGATGCGGTTCGCGATACCAACCTGCTCGAGCCGGACCTTGTGATGACGGTGGGCGATCTCATCGACGGCTACAACCAGACGCCCGACTGGATGGCGCAGATGCGCGAGTTCAAGGGCATCATGGACGAGCTGCTCTGCCCCTGGTTCCCGGTCGCGGGCAACCACGATACGTACTGGAGAGGCCCGCAAGGCCAGAAGCCCGATGGTGAGCACGATGCGAACTACGAGATGCACTTTGGCCCGCTGTGGTACGCCTTCGAGCACAAGAATTCGTGGTTTGTCGTGCTCTACACCGACGAGGGCAACCCGCAGACGGGCGAGAAAAATTTCGGCAAGCCCGAGTCACAACAGATGAGCCCCGAGCAGTTCGCCTGGCTCGATGCAACCCTGAGCAAGGCCTCGGGCGCGGACCATGTGTTTATCTTCTTGCACCACCCGCGTTGGCTCAAGGGAGGCTACGGCAACGACTGGGACCGCGTGCACGACCGGCTTGTCGAAGCTGGCAACGTGTCGGCGGTGTTCGCGGGCCACATCCACAGGATGCGCCACGACGGGCCGTTCAACGGGATCGAGTACGTCACGCTGGCCACCGTCGGCGGCGGGCAGAGCGGCCTGAGCCCCGATGCGGGGTACCTGCACCATTTTAACGTAGTGACCGTGCGCAAAGACCAGATCGCAATGGCCTCATTGCCTGTGGGCGAGGTTCAGGACGTGCGCGCGATCACGGGCGAACTGAGCGACGAAGTCGGCCGGCTTGCGCGCGGCGGGGTTGTCATTGGGTCTGGCCTTGAACTGCTATCTGACGGTGGCTCCGCGGGCGAATTCACGCTCACGCTGCGAAACCCGACCACGCGATCCGTCGAGGCCAGCATCGAACCCACCAGCGCCGACAGCCGGTGGTCGTTCCAGCCCGATCATGCGCACGCCACGCTCGATCCCGGCAGCGAACGGACGATGACGCTCGGTGCGCACCGCGCGGGTGGTTCGCTCGCAAGCACCATCGATGACGCCCTTCGGCTCCCAGAGGTGGTGGTGAACCTGGACTACCTGGCCGAGGGGTTCCGATACGCCGTGCCTGAGAGGCGTGTCGCGGTGCCGGTGCGTGTGCAGCTTGATCCGCCGGCTCAGCCCGCCATGGATAGAGCGCTGCGCACGGGGGGCGAATCGGTCGCGACGGTTCGCGCCGAGCAGATCGAGCTGCCGCAAGGCCCGTTCACGCTGGAGTGCTGGATGCGGGCGGATTCGTTCGGCAGGCGCGTGGGGCTGCTGGCCAAGACGGAGAACTCGGAGTACGGGTTTTTCGTGAGCGGCGGCTCGCCGAGCTTCAGTGCGCACATCGGCGGTCGCTACGCCGAGCCAGAGAGCGCGACCAAGCTTGAGCCGGGCCGGTGGTACCACCTTGCGGGCGTGTACGACGGGAGCGCCGTCAAGCTGTACGTCGATGGCGTGGAGGTGGGGTCCGTTTCTCGTACCGGCGAGCGCACGGTCAATGATTTTCCGTTGGTCATCGGTGGCGATGTCGACGGCAACGGGCGGCCGACGTCGATGTTCGACGGCGTGATCGACGAAGTGCGGCTTTCGAAGGGCGCGGTCTACTCCAGCCAGTTCGAGCCGAAGCGGAGGCTTGAGCGCACCGACTCGACCGTGCTGTTGCTGCACATGGACGGCGCGCAGGGGCCGTACCTGTTTGATAGTTCATCAAATGGCGCGCACGCGACGATGCACAGCGGCGCGAGCGTGGTCGAGCCCTGATGCCTGCTCAGCCGTGGACCAAGCGACACGTACGGCGGTGCCTCGTGCTGATAGTCGCGGCAGTGGTTGTGCCGCTGGCGACGGTGGCGGTCGTGCTGGCGTTCTTCTACAACACCCCGGCCCGCCAGTGGCTCGGGCTCACGGGCCTCATCGGGCTGGTGAGTTTCGTGCAGTTCGTGTGGTTCTTCCCCGTCAAGCGCCGGGTCGAGCGGCACCAGGGCGACGTGTGCGGCGACTGCCTGTTCAGCCTAGAGGGCCTGCCCACAGAGGGCCTGTGCCCCGAGTGCGGCAAGGCGTACGAACAGCTTGCCAACCGCGCGGCGTGGGCGAAAGACCTGCGGAGCAAGCTGATCGGGGGCGCAAACTGAGCGGGCCGCCAGCGAGCGATTAGTCGCTCTTCTTGTCAGGGGCCTTGTAGAAGAAGGGGTTCCCAAATAGCAGGCGGTCGATGCCCGCGGCCCCCGAGCCGGTGCAGAACAGCGCGAGCGAGGCCATGAGCAGCGCGAACTGCCACAGCGGGGTTTTCCATGCGTACATGTCGAATAGATCGTGGCTTGGCAAGATTCCCAGCGTCGTCTGCCCGCTCTGGATCGCGGGCCCAATGGTCGTCAGCCAGATCGCGCCGACCATGGTCCCGGCGATGCCGAGGGCGCTGAGTCGCGTCAGCAAGCCCAGCAGCAGCAATCCGCCCGCGACCAGTTCGGTGCCTGCGACCGCCCACGCGAAGTACACGGGCCACGGGTCGAAGTCTTTGGAGGCATCGACATCGAACCACAGGGCGATGGTCGGCTCTTGGGTATCGGGGTTCACACCGGGCATCATCGCGTTGTGCAGCATCAGGGTGATGTTGTGCAGCGAGCGGGCCTCGACGGGCTCGGGGAACTGCGCAGCCGAGTACTGGCCAGCGAGCGCGCTGGGTTGGACAGCTTCTTGCAGATCGTCGTCATCAAGCGGCGGCGGCGGCGAGCCATCGGGCTGGCGGTTGTCGGGGCGGGACTCGTCTTGTTCGTCCTGCTCGGGTTGTTCGTCCTGTGCGGTCACAGGGAAGAACGCGATGGGTTCGAGCGACGCTCCACCGATGGCGGGCTCGACGATGCCGTAGTTGGCGAGCGTGGCGGCATCTTGCCCGCTGAAGTCGGTCCGGTGCACGACCTTGGCAAGCCCCGCCCAGAGGAACGTGACGCCCAGGGCCAGTCGCAAGAACACGGGGGCCGATCCAACTGCCAAAGACTCGCGGAGGCTCATGGTTCATCCTTTCGGGCCTCGCGGTTACGCGGGCCTCTACGCGGAGCGTAGCGGGATTCCCGCGAGGCTCGCACGATGTGGTTGTCATCGGCTAGGCCACCGGTCGGGCTGTACGAACGCGTAGGGCTGAGCCCGGGCCTATCAGGAGGGGTGAATGCACCCGTCGCAACACTTGAGCAGCCCGTACCCGACCAGTGATTCGGAAGCCGTTCACTCGGGTTTCGGGTGGGCCAAGGGTGCGAGAGCCGTAGGATTGGGGGTTGAAGGACCGCTGCGGGCGTGGCGGAATTGGCAGACGCGCGAGGTTTAGGTCCTCGTGGCCGCAAGGTCGTGCAGGTTCAAGTCCTGTCGCCCGCATTTGAGATGGCTCGATGGTTGCACTTCGTTCGCATCGACCGTGCCACGCCAGACCGGCGGCTTCGCTGCTGAGACACGCGCCAGCATGGAAAGCACGCAATCTCGCGTTTGGTGCTGGTGTTGAGGGCCGAATTCGGGTGCAATGGCTTTTACTGGCCCACCCGAGTCGGTGAGCCCGCAGTACCCCGTGGGAGAACACACCATGCGCACACTCGTAAGCACTACCGCCCTGACGCTCATACTCGCTGCCAGTTCAAGCTCGGCTCAGGTCATCAACATTCCGCCGGATGCATTCCCGGCTGAGTCGTTCTTTGCGGCCAACCCGGGCACGATCGTGAACGTCGATTCCGGCGGCGCGATCTCGCCCGACAACTCCATGCCCAGCGCGTTCAACTTCAATGGCGCGACGGTCAACATCAACTCGGGCGGCGCGTCCGGTTTTCCGGTGTTTGACACGTTCATCGAGAACGTGACCTACAACGTGAACACCAACGGCGACCTGACACGCACGAAGTTCGTTGGCTCGACCGGCACGACAAACGTCAACATCGATGGCGGCGAGACCATTCGCGGGGTGTGGTTACAAGGAAACACAGCAGGCACGCTTAACTCGGGTGACATGGGACGGGTCGCGGGCGGGCAGGCCGCGGTCATTACGGAGGACACCGCGACATTCACGATGAACGGCGGCGATATCGATACGTTCATCATTTTCAATGACACAGCGGTGTTCACACAGACCGGCGGCACCATCGCCGGCTCGATCCAGATGAACGACGATGCCATCGCTAACATCTCCGGCGGCTCGTCGGGCACCAACGGCTTTCTGGCCGGTGAAGACAACATCCTCAACCTTTCAGGCGGCACCATCGGACGCGACTTCGTGGTTCGCACCGGCGTGCTGAACATGTCCGGCGGCGGCATGGACGTGAACTGCGCCATCCTTGCTTCGGGCGGGCCTGATCCCGAATTCAATATGACCGGCGGGGCGCTGGGCAGCGACTTCCGAGCCTACGACGGCACGTTCAACCTCTCGGGCGGTCTCGTAGGAAACGGCTTCCGATTGGGCACGCCAACCGGCGATGGCAGCGGCGTGACGATGAACATCGTCTGCAAATCCGCCACGCTCGATACCGTGCCGCTGATGCTCAGCACCACGCCTGCGACCATTACCACGCGCGGCGGCGCGCTGCTCGTTTGTGTGCTGCTCGATGACTCGCTCGTCAGCTTCGACCTCAACGAGGACACGGTATTCGGAGAAGACCGCTTCAGAGCGGCCGCCACGCTCACCATCGCGCTCGAAACGCCGAGCGTGTGTGTGGGCGACATCGCCGACGACTTTGGAACCCTCGGCGGCGACGGGATGGTCAGCTTTGGCGACTTCCTGGCCCTGCTCGGTCTCATTGGCCCTTGTCCCGGAGGGACGCCGGGCTGCACGGGCGACATCGCCGACGACTTCGGCACGCTCGGCGGTGACGGCATGGTCAGCTTCGGCGACTTCCTCGCCCTGCTCGGCCTCATCGGTCCATGCCCGTAATCTCGCTATGCGACGCTGATCGGACCGATCACATTCCTTACATATAGCCTGCGACGCCCGCGCCCGCCGCGGGCATCATTTGATTCCTCGACCAGGGCGGAACCAGCGGGCATGGTTGTCCGGATGCTTTGTGTTGCGGTAGGTTCTGAGCGCTCGGTCGAGCGCTGGCCGACCGAAGCTATCGGACCTGCGTGTGGCGTGCGAGTTTTTCGCTCCGCCACCACGAGAGAACAAAGGGCAGATTCATGACCAACGCCGATCGTCCACGTGTCGCTGTCACCGTTGTGGCCCTGCTGTCGGCTTGTGCCGCCTTCGCTGGCCCGACTGATCGCTCGCAGCGGTTCGAGGAGCCGAGTGCTCCGTTCACAGGCCCGATCGTCAGCGGCGTGCCGTTCGCGCTGGAAGGCGACGGCGGCGACGGACCGGCCAAGATGGACGATCCGTTCGATTCCAGCAACATGCAATTGCTCTCGTGGGTCCCGCTCAACAACTTCGCCGGTGGGCAAAGCACGGGCAACGACTGCTGGGGCTACGTCTCGCCCTCGGGGCGCGAGTACGCGATCATGGGCCTCGAAGCAGGCTTCGGCTTCGTTGAAGTCACGGATCCGTTCAACCCTGTCGTCGTGGAAACGATCAGCGGCCCGTCGAGCCCGTGGCACGATATCAAGGTCATGGGCGAGTTCGCCTACGGCGTGTCCGAGGGCGGCGCGGGCATTCAGGTCATTGATCTCAGCAACATCGACAACGGCGTGGTGACCCTCGTGCGCAACCGTCAGCAGAACGGGCACTCGACCACGCACAACATCGCGTCCAACACCGACAGCGGGTTCGTCTATCTGACCGGAGCCAACATCGCCAACGGCGGGCTGGTCGCGGTGGACGTGACCACCAATCCGGAGCTGCCCAACATTGTTGGCTCTTGGGGCTCGTTCTATGTGCACGACGCGCAGGTCGTCAGCTTTACAAGCGGCCCCAACGCGGGCAAAGAGATCGCCTACTGCCTCTCGGGCACGGGCAACGGCTCCGGCAACACGGCCCTGCGCATTGTCGATGTCACCAACAAGTCCAACATGTTCACCATCAGCACCATCTCATGGTCGGGCGCTCGATACGCCCACCAGGGCTGGCTGACCGAGGACCGCCAGTTCTTCTACGTCAACGACGAGCTGGATGAGGGCGACACCGTCGGCGTGACCACCACCCGCATCTTCAACGTCTCGAACCTCGCAAGCCCGAGCTTCGTGGGCACCGCTACGACGGGTCGGCCCTCGATCGACCACAACCTCTACACCCACGACGGCTACATGTACCAGTCGAACTACCGCTCGGGCCTGCGCGTGTTCGATATCGCCAATCCGGCCAGCCCCGTGCAAGTCGCCTGGTTCGATACCTTCCCTGGCTCCGACGCTGCGGCGTTCAACGGCGCGTGGAGCAACTACCCGTTCCTGCCCAGCGGCACGATCATCGTCAGCGATATCGAACGCGGGTTGTTCATGCTCCGGCTTGCGGTCAACAGGCTCGATATCGATCTGGTCGGCTCAGCCCCGATCACGCTGATGCCCGGCGATGCTTCGAGCATCGAGGCCATCATCACCGAGGTCGGCCTCTCGCTCAATCCGTCCACCGTCGAGATGATCGTGAGCGATGCCAACGGGTCGAGCAGCGTCGCGGGCGCCTCCATCGGCGGCGGCACCTACCGGTTCGACTTTGCCGATCTTGAATGCTTCGACACCGTCTCGTACCACATCGAGGCCCGCGACATCAACGGCTCGCTGTTCCGCTACCCCGCAGCGGGCGCGACCGCGCCGCTCACTTCGCTGGTTGCCAGCAGCCAGTCGCAGGCGTTCGCCGACAGCTTCAACACCAACCAAGGCTGGAGCGTTGATAACTCGCCCGGACTCACCGACGGCTCATGGACACGCGGCCAGCCCGTTGGCGGCGGCGAACGCGGCGACCCCGCCGCCGACTTCGACGGCAACGGCTGGGCCTACCTCACCGACAACGCCTCGGGCAATTCCGATGTCGACGGTGGCTCGACTTCGCTTATCAGCCCGGTCTTCGACGCGACCGGCGGCACGCAGGTCTACGCCAACTACGCGGTCTGGTACTCGAACAGCTTTGGTGCATCCCCCAACGCCGACATCTTCACCGTCGAAGTCTCCAACAACAACGGCGCTTCGTGGCAACTCGTCCAGACCATCGGGCCGACCTCGCAGGACGCATGGGCGTATTTCAGCCAGCGGCTCGACGGCCTCGTTGCACCCACCGCCAACATGCGCCTGCGGTTTACCGCCAGCGATCTTGGCGACGGCTCCGTCATCGAGGCCGCGGTCGATGCCGTGAGCATCGAACTTGTCGAGTGCGTACCGCCTGCCAACTGCCCGGGCGACATCGCCGATGACTTCGGTTCACTCGGCGCGGATGGCATGGTCAGCTTTGGTGATTTCCTCGCGCTGCTCGGCCTGATCGGGCCTTGCCCCGGCGGAGCCCCGGGTTGCACGGGCGACATCGCCGACGACTTCGGCACGCTCAATGGCGGTGACAGCATGGTGAGCTTCGGTGACTTCCTTGCCCTGCTTGGACTCATCGGCCCCTGCCCGTAAGCGAATCCCGGACAACCCCCACACACAGCACCCGCTCTGCGAAGCGGGTGTTTTTACGGGTTCATTCAGACGGCTTGGCGCGGTAATCTGATAGCGAGCCGAACCGGTCGGCTCAAACCAACGACCAGAGGAGATCCAACATGCCACGAACTACCAGTCTTGTACTTGCTGCCGGACTTGCAATTGCGTCGGCCGCAGCCGCCACCGACACGCCCGTTGGCGACATCCAGGTCGAGACCATCGTCCGTTCCGCTTCGGATGTGCCCTACTTCATGGGCGACCCATTCGACTTTACACCCGCCAACAAGGCGCTCGCGGGCTTCGTGTTCGGCGGGGGCACGACCGAGGGCGATGGTCCCAATGGCATCGCGTTCACACCCGACGGCGCGAGCTTCGTCATCGCACACCGCGAGTCGAAAAACCTCGTGATCTGGGACACCGCCACGCTCGCGTTTGTCGGCGGGATCGATCTGCCAGGCGCGCCGGTTTCAATCGCCATTACACCCGACGGCACGACCGCTGTGGTCGCGCTCGTCGATACCGATAACGCGGCCATCGTCGATCTGGGCACGCTGACCGTCTCGGCGGTCGTCCCGATCGGGGAGTCTCCGGGCGCGGTGGTCATCATGCCAGCCGGCGATCTCGCGGTCGTGTCCGCAGCGTTCGACAGCGAGCTGGTGGTTATCGATCTCAGCACCAACACCGAAGTGCGCCGCATCAGCGACATCGGGTTCAGCCAGACCGTCGCGTTCTCCACGATCTTCCTTCAGCGGCTGTCCTATTCGAGCCCGGTCGTGGTAGACAACGACCGCATCGTCAACCTCGACCGCTTCCGGCCCAATCCTCAGCCAGACGAGATCCAGTTCATCAACGTGCGCACGGGCGCGGTCAACCGCATCGTCCCCGCGACAACCGACCCTAACGACATTGCTATCTCGGCCGACGGCACGACCGCTGTGGTCGCGCACGCCAACCAACCGTCGCTGACGGTCATCGACGTTGCGACCGAGGCTGTGACCGGTTCGGTAGGCTTGCCCGAGAACGCGAACTTCTCCGCGCAGATCGCGGTGAACAACGACGCCACCAAGGCCGCGTACACCATCTCGAACAACACACGCACCATCGACCTCACCACGGGCATCGCCGGCCCGACGCTCGGGACCGCCACGCTCAACGATCTCATCACCACGCCCGACGGCAACCGCGTGGCCGGCATCGGCTTTCGTGGATCGGTTATCGATCTCAACGCGGGCACCAACCTGGGCAACCTCAACCAGATCGTTTCGACCGATCTCGGTGCCATGTCGCCCGACGGCTCGCGCATCGTGCAGCTCAGCACCACCTTCGGCGAGGATCTCGTCGTCATCGAGCCCGACGCCACGCCGCAGTTCATTGATTTCCGTTTCACGGGTCCGGACTTCGAGGGCGACCGCATGGTCGATACAGCAGTCAGCCCCGATGGTTCCAAAGTCGTGGGCCTCAACCGCGTCTCGGGCAACGCGGTGGTCTATGACGCCGCGACCATGACGGTGCTCGCCCAAGTCGGCGCGGGCCGACGCGCCGACGCGGTGGGCATCTCCCCCGATGGCTCCAAAGCCGTCATCGCCTACGGCGACAGCTTCTTCGCCGGTGTGATCGATCTCGACACCTTTGCGTTCAACACCGTGCCCATGGGTCGGCGCGGCAGCCGGGTGCTCTTCAGCCCCGATAGCACCTACGCCTACATCCCGGTGGTCGCCGACGGCGACGGCGTGACGCGCATCAACCTGAACACGCTGGCCGTCGAGGGTCCCAAGCTCACCACCGGCAACATGGTCGGGTTCTTTGGCTACGCCTTCGGGCAGTCCAGCGGCGTAGCGATCAGCCCCGATGGCTCAACCATCGCGGCAGCCGGTTCGTTCGACGGCCTGGTGTCGTTCATCGATGCCCCGAGTTGGACCGACCTGGGCGACGTCTTTGGCGGGACCAACCCGTCGTTCGTCGCGTTCAGCCCAGACGGTACCAAACTCGCTGTCACCACCAACGGCGCGAGCGGCATCGATGCCACCATCGATGTGTACGACGTGGCCACCCAGTCCATGACCAGCTCGTACCCGCTTGTCGGCCAGGCGCTGCCGGGCTTCCCGACCTTCATGGACAACGACCGGGTGCTGCTCGCACAGGTCGCCAGCGACACGGTCTCGGTGGTGGATGTCACCAACGGCGTGCCGGTGGGAGATCTGCCGGTGTTCCCGGTCATGATGACCAGCACCACCATCTCGGGTCTGGCTTACGACGCGGCCGAAGACCGTATCTATATCGCGCACGGCAACAGCTCGGTGACCATGGGCGGCGCGGTCGGGTTCGAGACCGGCGAAGAGGGGTTCATCGACGTGTACGATGGCTCAACCCTGGGCTTCATCGAGCAGATCGATCTTCAGCGCGGGCCGGGCTACCTCGGTGCGGCTTCCGACTTCTCCGTGCTCGCCACGGGTGCGCCCATCGGAGATGGAGCGGTCATCGTCGCGCTCGCCGACCCGTGCATAGGCGACATCGCCGACGACTTCGGCACGCCAGGCGGCGACGGCATGGTCAGCTTCGGTGACTTCCTCGCCCTGCTCGGGCTCATCGGTCCATGCCCCGGCGGCTCGCCCGGCTGCACGGGTGACATCGCCGACGACTTCGGCACGCTCAACGGCGGCGACGCCATGGTCAGCTTCGGCGACTTCCTTGCCCTGCTCGGTCTGATCGGGCCCTGTCCGTAAGACGGGCAGTCGGGCGAACGCGAAGGTTGTGCTAACACAGCGCTTGCATCGCATCAATAAACCGTGAAGACAAAAGCGAACGGCCCGCGGGCCGTTTGTTTTTATGCTGCCTAATCAGAGTAAGGCGCAGTCGTTATGTCGAATTCAGAGTGGCTTGCTTGTTAACAGAAGGCAGAGAGGGAACTGGCCCGCGTTGTATGAGGATGAACTTCACACAACCCTGACCCCAATGAAGCGGGATATCGGATAGCGTTTTGAGATTACTCAACCTCGCTATTCGGAGACCGACCCATGCTGCATCGTTCGCACCGCCGCTCCGCGTTTACACTCATCGAACTGCTCGTCGTGATCGCAATCATTGCGCTGCTGATCGGCATCCTGCTGCCCGCGCTGGGCAAGGCACGTGCCGCCGCCCAGCAGGCCCAGGCCGCTGCGAACGCCCGTACGATTGCCCAAGGCGTTGCCATTTACACGACTACCGGCGACTTCTTCCCACCTTCATACGTCTACGCCGCCGACCAGGACGACATCGAAAGTGGTGAGTGGAACGTCGCTGGCCAGAGCTTCAGCACAGGTAATAACGTCTACATCCACTGGTCCTGGTCGCTGTTCGCTCAGCAGAACCTGCCCGATGAGGCGTTTGGTTCGCCCGCTGTCACCAACAAGGGAGCGCCCCGCACCAACCCTGGAAACAACGAAGAGAATTGGGAGTTCGGTCAGGTCGATGACTTCGGCAACACCAGCGCGACCTCTTCGGCGAAGACCGACCGCCAGGCCGCCCGCGTGGCGTTCACCGGCAACAGTGCCATCTTCCCACGCAACAAGTTCTCAGCCAGTTCAGGGACAAACCGCAAGAATCAGCTTGTGAAGACCGCGTGGATCGATGGCTCGCGCCAGGGTGCGTCGAAGGTCATCCTCGCGGCCGAGTATTACGACAACGGCAAAAACTGGAGCTCGCTCTACAAGAACGCGGGCAGCGGCGATTCCTCCGGCAAAATCGCCAGCCACCGCCCCGTTGATCCGTTCATCGGCAAGAGCGCTGGTGCCGACGTGTACGGCGAGCCCACCGCTGGCGGCGGCCGGGTCGCTCGCTACCGCTACCCGCGCGAGGACGAAATTTTGCAGGACGATCAGCTAGGCGTCGGCGAGATCGAGAACAGCATTTCGGGTTTGAACGCCGTCGGGCGCCACCACGGCGGCGGGACCTCCAACTTCGCGTTCGTCGACGGACACGTCGAGACCAAAACCGTGCTCGATACCGTCAAGGAACGCCTTTGGGGCGACCAGTTCTACAGCCTGACAGGCAACAACAAGGTCGATCTCAAGGACTAACCGTCTTTGCATCACATCCCCCCGTGAAAGCGGGGGGGTGTGCTTTCGGCTCAGCGGTGAGCCAAATCAAGACTGCAATGCGGCAGTCAGTACAGCAACAAGAACCCGCTCCCGCGTGGAGCGCGGTCAACGTGGTCGTATCCCGCGGCGGTATCGGTCTGTCGTCCCGGAATGGTTCCGGGCCACCCCGCCGCAAGAGCGTTTTGAAAGAGAAGAGATCCATACCATGACGAACAAAGCACTTTGTCTGATCACAGCCTGCGGCGCGGCTCTAGGCCTCGCTGGCACCGCCAACGCCCAACTCGTTCCCGGCCAGCCTTACCTGGTCAACGGCTCGGGCGCCACCCTGCTCGAGAACTTCGCCGATGCCCCAGCCCTTACCAACGACTTCATCGATGTCGATGGTGACGGGCTCGTCGGTCTCGATGCCGACCAACTCGCTCCCCCGGACATATTTGCCCCATTCCAGCCCTTCACCAGCCAGTCGCTGATCGTCAGCTACCGCGTTGACGGCTCGGGCAACGGCTTCGCTGAGCTCGTGCAATTCGGCCTGCCCGGTGTGTTCGCTGTGGGCGATCCCATTGTTGACAACATGCCCGTCGGGAGCGATCCGCTTACCCTCGACCTCGATACCAGCCGCTCGTTCCAGAACCGCGTTGCGATCATCACCAACGCCGACACCGTCGGCCCCAACGGTATCGCCACCAACCCCGGCGGCTACCGCGTGCTCAGCGAGACCACCGGCCCCAACCAGTTCCGTGCGGCTTCCTCTGGCGGCGGCATTCACATGGACTTCGCCAACCTCGATGTGCCTGTCTTCTGGTTCGCCACCCAGTCTGGCACCCCCACCTACAACGCGGTACCCAACCAAGCAGGTTACGGTGACAACCCTGTCGTTTCCCTGAACAAGGATGGCTCGGTCAACGGCCAGAGCAATAGGCTCAAGAGCCTGGTTGGCCCCAACGGCACTGCCAACACCAACTCTGCCAACCCCAACGCCAACACCATCTTCGACACCAACATCGCCCTCGTGCCCGTCGCGGCCATCGCCAACCCGGGCACCGACCTCGTCCAGATCGATATGTCGGACCTCCAGTACTACTTCACCACTGGTCGCGGTAAGAACGGGCAGAACCTGATGATCGCCACCCGCGACTCCGGCTCAGGCACCCGCAACGCCTTCGCCAACGGCATCGGCGTGGACCCCTCGTGGTGCATCGGCGAGAACATCGGTCCGCGCGACTCCGACAGCGCCACCGATCGCATCGGACCAAACTACCAGTCCTCGCACCGCGGCTCCTCCAGCCGTCTCGAGGGCAACGTCCGCAACCACCGCCTGGGCCTCGGTCAGACCGGTGCCGAGCGTGGCGATGGCTCATGGCTCGAGTCGCCCAATGCGGGCAGCTTCCCCAACAACCGAATCCTCAACTCTTTGCCCGTCCGTGCCGACATCAAGGGCGGCACCGTCTTCGCTGGCCCGACGTTGGCTAACACCATCGCCGGTGGCCCCGACGGCTGGAACATAACCGGACCCGCAGCGATCGCCACCGTCGGGGATCCCCGCTCCAACGATGCCAGCGTCGGCGGCTGGGGCTTCCTGCCAGATGGCCCTGATGGCATCCCCGGTAACGCCGACGACGAGACCGGCCCCTACCCCTTCCCATCCGCACCCATGGCCAACGCTGGTGCAGCGGCCTTCATCAACAACCTCACCCGCTCGATTGATGCCTTCCAGGCCCTGCCCGGTGCCGACCAGACGCTATTCACCCCCGGTGAGCTAGCCGCGGTCCTCTACGTGCTGCCCAACGCAGCCGACAACATCCCCAATCCCAATCCCAACCCGATGACGGGGTTCATCGATCAGGTTCCCAACCCCACCCAGAACCTCAACCTGAGGAGCTACCTGCTTGATCCGGGCACCCCCAACGCCCTCAAGAACCCCCGCCTCGCCGATGCCAGCGCGACCGCTACGGGCCAGGTTCCAAGCCGTACCGCGACTCTTCCTAACCCTTACTCCGATGCCGCCGAGACCGGTTCTTCATCCGACGGCGGCCGGTACCTCACCCAGGGCGGCGCGCTCGTCACCGGCGGCTCGAACCTCGCCGCTCGCAACAAGGTCGCCTTCGACTTCGACGGCAACGGTCTCCGCGAGATCGCCGACGTGGCCGAGGCCTACCTCGCCCTCCTCGATCGTGAAGCCGGTGCCGGATTCCAGTGGGTCGCCCCCGCTGGCAACGGCCTGCTCGCCAGCGAGCACACCATCGGCATCGCTGGCTCCGATGCCATCGTCGAAATCCTCGGCGATGCCACCGGCGACGGCAACTTCGACCGTGAAGATATGCGTTACTTCGCCGACGGCCTCGCCATCGACAGCTCCAGCGGCAACCTCAACCGCTTCATGGGTTACCAGGCTCTTGACAACCAGGAAGCCAACTTCTTCGGCATCGCGGCCTACACCACCGGTGCTACTTACAAGGCTGGCGATGCAGCCGCCGATGTCGCAGGCCAGGCCCAGACCCCCGGCTACGTTCCCAACGGTGCTGACGGCGTGATCAACAACGCCGATGTGGACTATGTCGCTGCCAACTTCGGCGACTGGTCCACCCTTACTGAGGCTGTCAACATCGACCTGTCGGCCGACATGAACGGCGACCTCGTCGTCAACCTCGATGATGCCTGCTGGATCATCGAGACCGTTCTCGGCACCGAGTTCGGCGACCTCGACCTCGACGGGGACCGCGACGCATCCGACGCAGCACTCGTCAACGTCGGTGGCGTGGCGACCTACTCCAATGGCGACGTCAACCTCGACGGCGTGATCGATGCCATCGATCAGGCCATTGCCGGCGGCAGCCAGAGCTTCGGCTGCAACGTCGCCGTCTGCACGGGTGACATCGCCGACGACAACGGCACGCCCGGAGCGGACGGCCAGGTCAGCTTCGGCGACTTCCTGGCTTCGCTTGGTCTGCTCGGCCCCTGCGGTCCGGCAACGTCTAACCCTGATTGCACCGGCGACAACGCCGATGACAACGGCACGCCCGGCGGAGACGGTCAGGTCAGCTTCGGTGACTTCCTGTTCCTCCTCGGCGTTCTCGGGCCCTGCCCGTAAGACTGCCTAGCGTTCGGGCCCGAAAAGCACCAACTCGTATTCGTGCACGCGCCACCTCCCAAGGGTGGCGCGTTTTTCATGGTCCGAGTCGCCCGCATGCGCACCTGCCTCGCGGCTGCGTTCATCGTCGCGGGCCAGTACGTGCGCACCGGTCGGCCAGTGGGTGCCAGTGCCCATCCACCGAACGACCGCTCCCGCGCGCACAAGCTCCAGCAACACCTCGGGCCGCGCCTCGATCGCGTGGTCCGCGATCACCACCGAGCCCGCGGGCACCATCGCCGCCATGGCCCGGCCTGCTTGCCGCCCAGACTCCGTGCGCGTTCGCGGCTCGATCGCCAGCGCGTACACAACACCCGCGATCAGCAGCACACAGGCCGCGACGCGAGGCCACCCGAGCAGCATGCAGCGACCGATCTTTGCGCGCTTGGCGGTCATTCGGCTCATGCCGCCTACCGCCCAACCAATCAACGGCGGCGTGAACACCAACGCAGGCAGCGCGTAGCGAGGGTTCGATACGCCGAAAGCAACGAACAGTCCGAGCGTTCCGAGCGTTGCCCACGCCAGCGCCCGCGACATCCTTCGCGCGCGCGCATCTTGGCCGAGCGGTTCGGCCGCGGCGTCTGGCCCCCACGGGAAGAGCATCGCCAGCGCCATTGGAAGCCCCGCGAGCAGCGCCATCGGCGCCAGCAACGCTACACCCGCTGCCCGATCGAGCGACCACAAGAACGCGGCCGGGCTCTGCGTGACCGCACCCTCCGAAAGAGCTGAGCGCACAGCGAGCAGCCATGCTCCAAACCCAAGCAGCGCCAGCGCGATCGAGCCTGCCGCCAGCGGGTTAAGGAGCACCCGGCCAGATCGGCTCACAGCCGCGCTTGCGATCAGCGCGCCACCCAATGCGGGCAGTCCGGCCGGGCCTTTGACCATCAGCATCGCGGCTGCGCCAAGGAATGCTCCGAGCGCCGCCAGCCATCGGCGCCCGCTCTTGGGATTCAACAGCAGATCAAGCACGCAGAGCGACGCAACCAGCGTGGCGGCGAACATCGGCGCTTCGAGTTCCGCGGCGCGTCCGTGCAACCACATCGCGGGCATCAGCACCACCGAAAGAGCTGCGGGCAGTTGGGCACCACCGCCGAACCACCGGTGTGCGCACCAGCCCGAAACAAACGCCGCGATCAGCACGCTCAGCGCCGATACCAGCCGGGCGCTGAACTCGGTGCTACCGAACACGCTCGCGCTGGCCGCGACCGCCCACGTCATGCCCGGTGGCTTGCGCAGGTACACGCGGTCGAACATCGTGGGCGCGAGCCAGTCGCTCGTGCCAGCATGCTGCTTGGCGATCAACTCGAACGCCGGAACAGCCCGGTGCGCCTCTGTGTTGGTGAACCCGTCACCGCCCAGCCGGGGAAGAAAGACCAGCGCCCATGCGCCAACCACCACAAGCACCCACAGCCACGCCCGTGGGTGCGGGCTGACGGTCATTCGCTCGGTCCGCTCACCGGCCCGCCCGTGCGCACCGCGACCTCGACGGGCCAGGTCCAGTCTTCGAGCATCTGCCGAACGTAGGTGTTCGGGTCATGGGGATCGTGGTCAAACCTGAACGACTCGGTGTACGCCTCGTCGAACGTCCAGCCCTGCTCGATCTGCCGGTACATCGCGATCGCGCACCCGGTCCGCTGCGAGCCCGCAGCACAATGCACCAGCACCGGGTGGGTCTGCGGGTCTTGCAACATGCGAAGCGTTATCGCGTAGTTCTCCGGGTTGCCCGTGGCATCGCCCTCAAGATCAAGGCGGATGCGTCTGACACCCAGCGCCTCGGCTGTGCGCACCGCGAGCAGTTCTTCGGGGCTACCCGGTTCGTGCGCGCCCAGATCGATGATGGTCTTGATGCCGTACCGCTCGACAACCGACTTGAGCCCGCCCGGCGTGGGCTCGCCCGAACGGTAAATCTCGCCCGGCACCACCACCCCGAACCGCTTGGGCTCCAGGTTGGGCTCGATCCACTGCGTCCAGCCGAGCAGGGCGAGGCCGCCCAGCAAGACCGCGAGCACGAGAGCGCGATCCCACGTCAGCTTGGGGCGCGGCCGAATCGCGATACCCGCCACTGATCCAACGCGCGGCACGGATCGCTGTGCGCGTTGAGCCGTCGCGGGCGGGGTCTGGCTGGATGGTGCGTTTGGACTGGTCATGCTCGGTCTACCATCGTCCCGATGGCGGGTCATGGTGCATCGTATCCCGAAGCGGTCGACCGGCTCATTGCCCGGCTCAGCGAGCTGCCCGGCATCGGTCGCCGGTCCGCCGAGCGGCTCGCCTTCCACCTGCTCACCGCAGCTCCAGAAGTACCCAGCGCCCTGGCGTCAGCCCTGAACGATTTGCGCCAAACGGTTGCCCATTGTTCGGTGTGCATGCACCTCACCGACCAGGGCACGGACCCCTGTGCGATCTGCTGCGACGACCGCCGGGACCGCTCGACCGTGCTGGTGGTCGAGCAGCCACGGGACCTGATCGCGCTCGAGCAGACCGGCATGTACGCCGGGCTCTACCACGTGTTGATGGGCCGGCTCAGCCCGCTCGACGGCATCGGGCCGGGCGACCTGACCATCGCGCGATTGCTCGACCGCATCGACGCGCCCGATGCCAGCCGTGGGGACATCGCGATCCGCGAGGTCGTGCTCGGGCTCAACCCGACGCTCGAGGGCGACGGCACGGCGTTGTACCTCGCTGAACAGCTCGCAACGCGCGACGTCAAGATCACGCGGCTCGCGCGCGGCCTGCCCTCGGGTTCCGAGCTTGAGTTTGCCAACAAGGCAGCGCTGGCCGACGCGCTCCACGGCCGGCAGTCGATGGGCTAGACCCATCACAAAAAATTGCGATGCACGACATTCGAGGTGCTGGATTTCTAGAGGAAGTGCAGCGGCATGCGGCAGACTGCGCAGCACTTCGCGAAGAAGATTCTGGTTTTGGGTATTGTTCATCGAAGCATCTACAGCAGTCGTCGTCCCCTCGCACTGGCTGCCCCCCCGACAAGCTACCAGTGCGACCCAAGCAGTCACGCTCAAACTGGTAAGCTGTTCTCGTGCGCAAAGCCCTGTCCATCGGCCGCGTGGTGGTGGTGTACCTGCTTCTCGGGTTTGTCGCGACGTGGGCCGTCGCGTGGGGGCTGGCTGCGTTCATCCCGATAGGAACGCAGTTCAAACGAGAGACCATCGTCACCGGATTCAATCCCGACCACAGGCACTTGATCGCGGGCACCACTTGGCGCGGCATCGGTTCATCCGCCATCCACTACCGCTCCAACGTCGGGCAGCCCACGGCGCGTAGAAGTCAAGACGTTCCATTAATCGTGGACATGTACGATCCCATGCTGAATCCGAGCGAGTTGTTGGGATTCGAGACGCAAGTCACGTTCGACGTCACCCACGGCAAGGGCTGGGGAAAGCGTCACATTGCTTCGGCGGAGGGCCCCAGAAGCCCTTGGACATCCGGCCTCGATGACGCGCGAGGATTGCCGTTCTTGGCGGTTTGGTCGAGCCGACAAGTAGACCCCTCCGCGGATTTCATGAGTTCGATGTCGTTCCGGTCGCTCGCGGGCGGCATCGAGTTACCACTTCGAGACTCTGGCCTGCCGATATCCGCTAGGAACCTCCGCGCCCTGCCTTACTACCCGATCTGGTCGGGGCTCGCGCTGAACACCGCGTTCTACGCGCTGCTGTTCTTCGCCGTGATACGAGTGAGTCAGGCCTTCAAGCACGCAGGGCGGTACCGGCGCGGGCTCTGCCCGAGGTGCAAGTACGACCTGCGCTTTGACTACTCGCGAGGCTGCTCCGAGTGTGGCAGAGGAACGCAGCGAGTGCTCACGACCAGCCCCGAATGTCAATGAGGGGCCTCTTAGCTAAACCAAGCCATGCCCGCGCGCCGGGGGGCGCGTGGGCATGCCACCCGGTCAATCCCATTGCTATTGCCCCCCTTGCCCCCCTTG
>CAYGSG010000022.1:0-39720 GCA_964352615.1 uncultured Phycisphaeraceae bacterium | reverse complement strand
GCCCATCCCACGATCACCCTGGCCGAGTTCCAGCGGCTCATCGCCGAACGCTACGGCCCGACCGATTCCGCCCGCGGCACGCCCGGCACGTTCATGTGGATGATCGAGGAAGTCGGCGAGCTGGCCACCAGCCTGCACGAGTGCTCGCCCGACAAGACCCCCACCGCCGAGCAGCTCCACAACCTCGAAGAAGAGTTCGCCGATGTGTTTGCGTGGCTGACCACCCTGGCCAACATCAACGGCGTGGACCTGACCAAGGCGGTCGGCAAGTACACCGACCGAAGCCGGGTCGAGGGCGTGAAGGATTGAGAAGCAGGCAGTGAGGCATCCGGGTTATCCAGCAGTGCCACCCGGATTCCTGACTGCTTTCCGCTCTATCCCACGGGCACGTGGCGGATGTGCTCGCCCTCGGGCCGGGCTTTGGGTTCGCGCTTGGGGATGCTGCGGCGGAGTTCGACGATCAAGAGGTCGTCCTCGGGACCGCCCTCGCGGAATTGCTCGACGCGCTCGCGGAGGTGCGCGGGCCAGCCGCCGGGCTTGATCGAGCCCGCAGCCAAAATGGAAGCGCGCAGGCCGTCGATCTGCAGCATCGTCCCGCTGGCGGCGCGGGCCTCGGTCACGCCGTCGGTATACGCGAGGAAGGCATCGCCCGCGAAGAAACGGATGGTGCGTTCGCCGTGCTCGAAGTCGTCAGACCCGGCGGCGCCGAGCACGATGGCCGTCGAGTCGAGGTCTTCGAGCGTGCCGTCGACCGCACGAACGAACGCGGGCGGGTGGCCGGCGCTGGTGTAGTCGAGCGTCTGGGTCTCGGCGTTGATCCGCACGCACAGGCCCGTCGCGTAGATCGAGTGGCGGGCCAGCGTGAGGTGGACGTAGCGGTTGAGGAGGTCCATAACCTCGCCGGGCGCGGCGTGGGGCTTCTCGGCGTAGATGCGCGTCAGTTCACCGTGCAGGCGGTTGACGGTCAGCGCGGCGGGGATGCCGTGGCCGGTGACATCGATGACGACCAGCGAGAGCGAGCCCTGCTCGTCTCCTTTGGACGGGGCCTGGTGCAGGAACAGGAAGTCGCCGCCGATCGCACGCGCGGGCTCGTAGGTGTAGCTCATCGAGATCGGCCCGCCCTCGGCCTGATCGGGGAAGAGCGACTCGTGGATGCGTTTGGCATCGACCAGCTCGCGGCGGAGATCGCCGTAGCGCGACTGGAAGAACTGCGTCTTGAACTTCTGAGTTCGGCTTGAATGCCGCATCGCGCACACCGCTGTGCCGGGCACAGCGATAATGGGCGTGAACAGCAGCATGCTGGCGCTGGCCCATTCACCGCCGGTGAAATTCCAGAAATGGTTTTGGATGGTCAGCACGGAAACGACGTTGGCAAGCAGCACGATGATCGCGGACTTCATCGCCTGCCACGGGGTCCACGGCAGGAACAGGGCGGCGATCAGATGCGTGATGCCAAAGCCAGCGAGCCCGAGCGCAAAGGGCATCGCGATGTCGCGGGCGAGCAGGTTGATCAGGCCGTCAATGGTGACGACCGCGATGCTCGCATTAATGAGCTTCTTGCCCGAGGGACGGTCGTAGACCGCCCAGGCAAACGCGATGACGTAGAGCAGCGTCCAGGGGATGCCAACGAGCACGAATTTCCATAGGTCAGAAGAGCTCTGGTCGGTAATCTCTTGCATGGCCTGCGTGTTAAGACCCGTCAGGATGCCCATCGCAACACCGAGCACGCCGAAGGCGGCGACCACTGCGGTGAACCAAAGGAACCGTTTGCGCAGCAGGCGGTGCGTCTGGAGCTCGAACTCCTGCGAGAACTCTTGCGTGTAAGCCGCCGAGGTGAACATGGGCTTGCTCATTTCGCGGCACTCCCATCGCCCCGGCTCTTGCCCGGCACCCACAGCACGTCCGCCTCGCCATTGGCGTTGGCGACCCGGCTCATGACAAACAGCAAGTCGCTGAGCCGGTTGAGGTAACGCAACGTGGCAGGCTCGGACTCGAGCGTACCCTCATGCTCGCAGACCTCGACGACCTTGCGCTCGGCCCGGCGGGTGACCGTACGGGCCAGATGCAAGGCGCACGCCGCGGGACAGCCGCCGGGAAGCACGAAGCTGGTGAGCGCTGTCAGCGATTGGTTCCAGCCGTCGATCTCGGCTTCGAGCCGATCGACCTGCGCAGGCACAATCCGTAGAGCGCCCTTGATCTCGCCCGGGGTGGCCAGGTCCGCCCCGAGGTCGAACAGGTCGTGCTGAATCACTGTGAGTTGGGCGATGAGCCGATCGGCCTCGGCTTGGCTGGCCTGGTGGTCGCCCGCTTTGAGGCTTGAGACCGCCAAGCCGACCGCGGCGTTGGCCTCGTCGACCGTGCCATAGGCGACCACGCGGGGCGAGGTCTTGGCCACGCGGGTGCCCGAAACAAGCCCTGTCGTGCCATCGTCGCCGGTGCGGGTGTATATCTTCGTGATCTTGACCATTTACAAACCGTAAGCCCGGTAGGGTGGGGCTCTGCTCTATCCCGCGACGAAGGCCCCCAACGGAGCCAAGAAAGCGACCGCCCACCACGAGGGGTGGCGCACCGGGAGCCCCAAGGAACCCCAGACGCGATGCTGAGTGTACCGCAAGACACGCCGCCCGCAGCCAACGCCGCAAGCGGACCCACCGAGCCCGCCCACGAGCGTGGGCTGACGTGCCGATGGGTCTGTGATTCGGAATCTCGCCCCAGCAATGTCGCGAGCGATCTCAGCGATCTGCCCGGCCTCGACCCGCTGACCGCTCGCGTGCTGGTTGCACGAGGGTTCGGCGACGCCGAGGGCGCCTCGGCTTTCCTGAGGCCATCGCTCAGCAACATGCACGACCCGGCCCTGCTGCCCAACATCGTCCAGGCGACCGACCGCGTGCTGCGCGCGCTCAAACGGGGCGAGCGGATCGTGATCTATGGCGACTACGACGTCGACGGCGTGACCTCGACCGCCATCCTCTACCACGCCATCCGCTCGATCGCGCCCGATGCCAACCTCGGCACGTACGTCCCCCACCGCCTGCACGAGGGCTACGGGCTCAACGCCGAGGCCATCACCTCGCTCGCAGACGAAGGCGCGGAGGTCATCATCTCCGTCGATTGCGGCATCACCGCGATGGAGGAAGCCGCTCTAGCCCGCGCGCGCGGCATCGACCTCATCATCACCGACCACCACCAGCCGAGCCTTCCGCACGAAGCAGGTGGGCCAACCCCGCTGCCCGATGCATTCGCCATCGTCCATCCATCCCTGCCGGGCAGCCAGTACCCGTTCGAATCGCTCTGCGGCGCGGGCGTGGCGTACAAGTTCGCGTGGAACCTGCTCACCAAACACGAGGGCCGAAAGCAGCTCTCTGCGCCCAGGCGTGAGACGCTGCTCGAACTGCTCTCGCTCGCAGCCCTTGGCACCGTCGCGGATGTCGTGCCGCTGGTCGATGAGAACCGGGCCATCGTTCGCCACGGGCTCGCACGTTTGGGCAACAGCAAGATGCACGGCGTGCGCGCGCTGCTCGAGAGTTGCGGCCTCGGAGACGGCGCGGTCGATGCCCAGCGGGTCGCGTTCGGGCTCGCCCCCCGCCTCAACGCCTGCGGCCGGCTCGGGCACGCAGCGGATGCCGTCCGCCTGCTTACCGAGGCCAGCATGGACGAGGCGCGGGACATCGCCGAGTACCTCGACGAGCGCAACACCGCCCGCCGCGACCTCGAGAAAGCCATCGCCGAGCAAGCCATCGAGATGGCCGAGTGCGCGGGCATGACGACGGGCGATGCACGCGTGATCGTGCTGGCCGGTGACGGCTGGCACCCTGGGGTCATCGGCATCGTGTGCTCGCGGCTGGTCGAGCGGTTCGGCAGGCCCACCGTGCTGCTCTGCCGCACTGGCCAGACGCTCACCGGCTCGGCCCGAAGCGTGCCGGGCTACGACCTGCACGCGGCGCTGCACGCCTGCGCCGAGCACCTCGACCGCTTCGGCGGGCACGCCGCCGCCGCCGGGCTGGGGCTTTCGCAAGAGTCACTCGCCGCGTTCACCGCCTCGATGCAGGCACACGCCGAGGCGCATCTGACCGAGTCGCAGATGCTCCCCGAGCTGCGCTACGACGTGCGCGTTCAGCCGCGCGACCTTACCCCCGCCGGGGTCGAACAGCTCCAACGCCTCGGCCCGTTCGGGCACTCCAACCCCGAAGTAACCGTGCGGATGGACGCGCTCCGGCTGATCGAGTCGCCCAAACGCATGGGCTCGACCGGCAGCCACCTGTCGCTGCGTGTGTCCGATGGCGACCGCGTGCTGCGACTCGTCGGCTGGCGCAAGGGCGACTGGGCCGACCAGCTTCGGCAGGGCGTGAAGCTCGACGCCATCGTTCGGCCCAAGCTCAACGAGTGGCGTGGGCAAAAAAACATCGAGCCCGAGGTGCTGGACCTCAGGCTCGACGGGTGAGTGCGATGGACTTGCTTCAGTCGTTGACCGGCACGTTGGCGTAGGAGCCGAGGCTCTGGGCCAGCTCGCGGAGGCGCGGGTTGGTCGGGTCAGCCCGAGCTGCGGAGAGTATCTCCTGGCGTGCTTCCGCGTCGCGACCAAGTTCCTTGAGCACGATGGCCCGCATCTGGTGGATGACGATCTGGTCGCCGCCTCGCTGCTGGGCCATATCGAGCCAGCGCAGCGCCGGCTCGGGGTTGGTCTGCCCGCGGAACCAAGCAGCGCGGTACAGATAACCCTCGGGACGATCGGGCAGCAGAGCCACGACGCGTTGGGCACACTCGCGTATGCGGAGCTGGTCGTTGAGCGCCATCGCCACGCTGCCTAGAGCGACCCATGCCTCGGTATCCGAGCTGCCCTGCGAGCCCTTGGTGAGTTCGAGGTACGCGGTGCGGGCCTCGACGAGCCGGTTCAACTCGACCAGCGCGCGAGCGCGGGTGTGCTGAAGATCACGGCGGGTTGCATAATCCTTGTCGGAGAGCAGCTTGGCGAGGTTGGATTCCGCAGCCGCGACCTGTCCGGTCGCGATCTGCGCCGAGGCCAGATCCTCGATGATGCCCTTGTCGTCTGGGGTGAGCAGGCGGGCCTGGTTGAACATCTCGACCGCGAGCGAGTGCTCGCCGCGAATCATGGCCAGGTGGCCGAGCGTCTGGCGGACACCCCCGTTGTGCTGGAAGCGGTCGCCGGTGGATTCGATGAAGCTCTGCGCGCGGTCGATCTGGCCCATGTCCATGAGCTGCTCGACGGCTGCGATGAGGTACTGCGGGTCGGTCGGGTCCAGCTCGTGCGCCTTAATGAAGTGCTCGGCGGCCTTCTCCCGATTGACGATCCGCTCGTACACGATGCCCATGTAGTACTGGGCCTCGACGTTGCTCGCGTCGAGCGTGGCCGCGCGAGTGAACGCCGCGATCGATTGATCGACCTCGCCCATCTCGTTGAGGATCCGGCCGTGGAGCACGTTGCTCTTGGTGACCTCGGGGTTGAGCGAGAGTGAACGCTCGATGCGCTCGAGGGCCTTGTCGAGATCGCCCGCGAGGAACGACTGGCGGGCCATGTCGTACTCGGTGGCGCTCTTCATGATGTCGAGCTTGACGCGGGCCGCCGACAGGTGCTCCTGGGTGTACTTGCCGCGGTTGGCGCCTCCGCCCCCGCAACCCGTAAGCCCGATAAGCCCTGCCGCCACGAGGACGGACGCTGTGATCTTCTGATACCTGTCCATGCTGGTCTCCTTCTTCCCTCTCCCCAGCGGGGCGCTGTGCGCCCGCCCCGGATTACTCCGGCGTGTCGGTCTCGGTCGGAACTTCGGTGAACGGGCCGGTGGACTTCGACATCGAGCCGAAGGACCGGAAGAACTCGGTGAGCACGAGCATCTGCATCTCGGAATCGCTCAAGCCGAACTCGGCAGCGGCCTGCGCCGCGTCACCGGTCGTAGCGGCCGAAGCCGTCGGTGAAGCTGCGGGAGTTGCAACGGGTGCTGCGATGATCCGGGCCGTCGATGCGGTCGGGTCGATCGCTGGCGCAGCGGGCGTCTGGCTAACGGGCTGGGCGACAGGCGCGGTCTGCGACACGCTCTGCGAACCGCTAAAGCCGGTGGGCTTCATGGTCGGGTCGTTGAGCAGCCCGGTCGAAGCCGGTGCCTGCTGCGTTGGCGCCAGCGTGGGCGTAAGGCCCGCCATCGGGCTGGTGCTCTGGCTAAAGGTGGCCCCGCTGTTAGCGGCCATCGGTGTCGGCCGAAGATCAGAGAACCGGGAAGCGGTAGTCTGCTGAGTTGTCGGCTGAGCTGTCTGCTGCGTCGTCTGGAATGCCGGCGCACTGGTCGTCTGGGTTGTAGCAGCTTGGGATGTCGTGGACTGGAACGACCCTGTCGGCGCGAGCTGACTGCCCGTGTTCGACTGGATGGCGACCGGTGTCGAGGCCGCGATCGGCGTAGGCCGAAGCTCTGAACGCTGCACGGCGACAGGTGTCTGCACCGGCTGAGCAACTGGCTGTGCAACTGACTGAGCAGTTGGCTGCGTCACCGACTGCGTGACTGGCTGGGTGTAAGAACTCGTCACCACCGGCTGCGATGCGACCGGCACGGGAGCGGTGAAGCTCTGGCTGCTCGTCGCCGAAGCGCCGGTCTGAATCGGTGCCGCCTGCGTGTTCTGCGAACCCCGGCTCATCGAGCCCGAGGGCGTGTGGCCCACGGGGGCATCGAACAGCTCGTTCTCAACCACGTCGTGGATCAGGCTGCGTGTGGGCCAGACGGCCTGCTCGTTCATCAGACGCTCACGCATCGCGATCGCATCGGGCTGGAATGGGTTGTGCTCCAGAGCCCGCCGCACGCAGTGCAGCGCCCGATCGATCTTGCCCTCAGCGGCAAGCTGCTCGGCCTCGACCAGAAGCTGGCTCGACTGACGCTCACGGCTCCAGGGAAGCAGCCCTTCACGTGAGCCCGCACGCACCCGACGCACATAGTCCTCGCCCCGGCCACCCTGGGCGATGAGCACATCGTCGGCCATGATCGAGGGCTTGATCAGGAAGATGATCTCAGACCGCTGCGTCTCATCCTCGTGCCCGCGGAACGCCGCACCGATGACCGGCAGATCGCCAAGTACGGGCACCTGACGCCGCGCCGCGCTGGTGGATTCACGGAACAGGCCGCCGAGCACGATCGTGTGCCCGTCGGGAACGATCACGTTGGTCACGATCTCGTTGGTGATCTCGTCGGGGATCGTCACCGCAGCACCGGTCGCGTCGGTCTGGTTGCGGATGATCGCTTCCGACACCTGCGGCTTGAGTTCCATGCGGATCATGTTGTCGTCCGACACAAACGGCCGGAAGTACAGCTGGGTACCCGTATCGAGGAACTCGACGGTCTGCGTGGTCGAGGTCTCGGTCGAGGTCGTGCTCAGGTAGCCGACCTTGCGACCGACGAGCACGCGGGACGCCTGCCTGTTGAGGGCCAGAATCTTGGGGCTCGAAAGGATGGTGGTGTCCGAGACTTCATCGAGCATGCGGACGAACACCGAGATGTCGTCGCGAACGATGCCGAGTTTGAGCGTCGAGGGGCCCGATGTGTTGCCGGGCGTGCTCTGGATGGCTCCGCCACGACCGTCGTCGCCCGGGACGCCAACCGAAGTAGTCGATCCGTTCTGGAACCGTTGGCCGACGCCGCCCAGCAGGCCATCGACCGGGCCGAGCACGCCGCCGGTGTTCAGGAAGTCGCCGATGTTGAGATCGGAAACAATCGAGAAGTCCACACCGAAGGCGTTGGCCTCGTTGAGCGTGGTCTGGACGATGGTGGCCTCGACGAGCACCTGCGCGGGGCGGGTGTCGATCTCGTTGATGAGACGCTGAATCTCATCGATGTTCTCGGGGTAATCAAAGACGACAAGCATCGCGCCGTTGGCATAATCGTCCGCGCCGACCGGGGTGTCCCCGCCGACGCTGAACTCCGCGGTACGACCGTTGGTCTTGATAAACCCGCCTTCGCTGAGCAGGGGCGTGACGAACTCCGCCGCATCGATCGCATTGAGGAAGTTCAGATGGATAGCCTCGGCCACGCGCAGCCGGGCGGCCTGCTCGATGGTGGCCATCTCTTCGAGCGTGTAGACATAGATGAAGTTGCCCTGCTCGACGTAGCCGTAGCCGTTGACGTGCAGGATCGCATCGAGCGCCTCGTAAAACGTCACGCCGTACAGGTTGGCGGTAACAGTCGCAGCGACGTTTCGGCTGGAAACGATGTTGCGCTGGCTCTGGATGCTGAGCATCTGCAGCACGTTCGCCAGGTCTTCGTCCTGCACGTGCAGTTCGACGATCATGTTCTCGTCGACGCTCACGTCGTCGGCGAGCGCTTCCATCAGTTCGTCGTCGGTCATGGGCTCGGACTGATAGCCCGAATTCGCGAGCGCATCGAGCGGGTTGTCCTGAGAGGGGGTCTCGCCCTGGGCGATGCTCCGAAGCATGCCGGCGATCGGGTCCTCGTCCTGAGCAGAGGCGGCTGGTGCAAAGGTGGTGCCAGCGGCAGCGACCAACGCCATCAGCCATGCGGTACGGTTCGAGTCTGCGGTTGTTGCGGTCTGCATCGTTCATCCCGTCACGGTCGGTTCTACACACCCCTCCGCGGCACTCGCCGCAGACGGGGACCCACACGACCGTCGGAATGTGTTTCGACCTAGCGAGCGAGCGACTTTGCCCCGACCGTCCGAAAGGAGGCTCAAAAAAGCCCTAGTTTCCGATTGGTTATGGGGTTGCAGGCTTCTCGGACGACGCTGCTGCGTCCACAGGCTTTGAGTCGGCGCGAGGCTCATCAGCACTGGGGGCCGCGGGCGTGTCGCCAGCCGCCGGCTCGACGGCGCGGGGCTCGGCATACGCCGAGCGCGGCGTATCGGTCACGATCTTGAGACGGGACCACATCAGCAGGCCAGCAAAGACACCCAGCCCCAGCACCGCCGCGTGCGCCAGCCGTCGGCTTGCGCTCATGCGCGAGGCCGTGCTCGATAAGCTAGTCGATGGGGTGCTCGAAGCGTTCGATTCATTCGTTGATTCGTGCTGCTGATCCATCGTTCCCCACTCCTGCTTCAAGGCTCAAGCGCGACAACGCGCTCGACCGTGATCCGTGCGGTGTACGGCGCGACATCGATGCGGAACACCGAGCCGCTGCCCCGCACATACAGCGTGCCGCCCGTCGAGGCCGTGGTGCTCGCCCCGCCGTCAACAGGCGTGCCAAGCTCATCAAAGATCAGCACGTTGTTGCTGGTGCCAAAGTCCACGTCGTACAGCTCCGCGCCGTCGAACTCGTTGAGATCAAGGTCCACCGTGTACCGGCCGTCATCGCCCACCGGGTGGAACAGCGGCTCGTACACAATCGTCGGGCTGCCCCCACCCGCGCCCGTCACCTGCACCTCGCAGATCGAGTATCGGTTCTCATCCTCGTTGTACACGATCGCCCGGCGCTGCTGGTAGCCGAGTGCATCGGTCTGAGCAAACGAGATGTCAGAGACAAGCGTTCGCACCGCAGCCTGAATGCGCAGCACGTTGGCGTCGCCCAGCGACGGGATCAAGATCGCCGCCGAGATGCCCATGATGACCACCACGATCAGAATCTCGATCAGCGTGTACCCGTTGCGACGCATCCGCTCACTCCTTGGCTCGATACCCGTCGCCACGAACTGCTGTTCCGATTCAACCGCCGGGCTGGTCAGATTGCGGCGCTGCACCAAGCCGCGTTTCGATGCGTTCCAGCCGCAAGTTCAGCGTCCGCAGCTCGGCGATCATCGCGTTGCGCTGGTCGATCGGATTGGCCAGGCCGGTCGTCACCTCGTCGCCGGCGGTCGCCGACCGGGGCGTCATGCGCACGGCCACCACCACAATGGCCACGGCGGCAATCACGCCCAGCACCTGAGCAAAGGCCCGCGCGGGATGTTGACTTCCACGAGGGTGGAAGACCTCGCCCGTCGATGGGGCGTCGCGGTCGCCTGGAGTCCCGGGCTTACTCGACTTGTTTGGCTTGTTGAAATCGCTGGGCATGGGTTGGCTCCGTTTGTTGAAATCGCCGCGGCGCGTCTTTCAGCGCCGCGGCGAGAGATTGAGTCGTTTGGGCCTGGATCAGTCGGTCGCGGTCTGGGTGACACCGGGGGTCACGCCATCGCGCCACGGCTCGTTGTAGTACGAGGCGTAGATGCGGTTCTCGGTGGTGTTGAAGAACCACGCCGAGGTCGCCGAACCGGTGCCGGCAGCACCAGCGCTCACGCTGTCCCGCGTCGCGGCGGTGGGCCACGCCGGGTTGGCCGGGTCGTCCTTGACGAAGTTACCCGCGGTCATGTCGTCCCAGTCGGCCGACAGGTCGGGGTAGGCACCGTTGTTCTGCGCCGAGTAAAGCTCGATCTGGTTCTGCAGCGTGCGGAGCTGCGAGCTCAGGTTGCCGCCGCGGGCGTCGTTGGCCGCGTTGGTGAACTGAGGCACGACGATCGCGGCGAGAATGCCGAGGATCACGACCACGATCAGGATTTCGACGAGGGTGAAGGCCTTATTGGTTCGCGTACGCTTCATAACTGAGTCTCCTTGCAACACACATGTGAGTTCCCCTGCTTGCATCAGGGGCCGGTACTGGCGGTTCGGTCCGGCGGGCTCGTGCCCGCTGGCAGCCTCGCACGACCGGGGCGTCTCCTCCGACGCCCGGGCCGTGATCTGGCCGCACGATGAACATCGGAAACAACCCCCGCGTCCGTCAGGTCCGGGGCCGAACGCTCTTGGCGGCTGCGAAGGTTGTGACGGCCTTGTGGGCCATGACGGCTGCCCGCACCGTTCTGCGGACCTTGCGCCTGCAAGGTCCCCGTGGTCCGCCCAGCCCGAGAACGCCTGCCGCAGCGGAGTGCCTCCAACCGGCATATTCAAACCACTCAACAAAGCCCTATCGGATGGCCAGGATTCTCGCCCTTTGAGTCTCCAAACACCCCCCACGTTGACACCCAGCCGCCGATGGGGCTAGATTCCGCTCTGCGATGGTCTCCCGGCCCGCCCGATCGGCGGTCTTGGCGGCTATCAAACGCCCGCCATCCCCCCGTCGTGCTGGCACCAGCGAGGTGCTGCATCGCGGGGCTCCCCCCTCGACCGCCCGGGCCTGTCGCGCCCTGGGGTTCGACGAGAAGGAGAGTCTTGTGCTCCGAATGCTCATCCTGACGGTTCTGCTGGCCCTCGCCGTTGTACCCGCCAAAGGCCAGACCGACCCGCAAGCCGAGCAGGCCACCCAGGCGCTCCGCGATTTCATCCACTACGTGCGCATCGCCCGGTACGACGCAGCCGTGCTGCGCGGCCAGGAACTGCTGGCCATGGATATGCAGGCCCAGGCGTTTACCGATGTCGTCGAAGGCTCCGATGAGCTCGACCGCTTCGTCAACGCGGTGGCCCTCGCCCAGCGGGCCGAAGGACAGACCGAGCTTGAAGACACCGCCGCGGCTCTTGAAAGCTTGTTCAACACAGGCAAACTCAACCGAGCCCGCAACGACTCCGAGATCGCTCGCAACATCGATCTGCTCGGCGGCAACATGCGAGGCCGAGTGCTCGCCGAGGACCGCCTGCTCGCTGCGGGCGAGTACGCAGTGCCACGCCTTCTCAATGCGTTCCTCTACACCGACAACCGAGCGGTGCAGGTCGCGGCCTCGCAGGTGCTTTCGGGCCTCGGTCAGCAGGCCGTGATGCCGCTGGCGGTTTCGCTCGAAGCCCTGACACCCGAGCACCAGGAACTGGTCTTGGGAGTCCTGGCCAATATCGAGTACCGCCAGTCCGTGCCGTTTATCGCCAAGCTGCGGGCCTCGACCGGTTCTGACCGTGTCCGCGCCGCCGCCGACCGGACCCTGACGGCTCTGAACGCCTCGACCGCCCAGCAGCCGGGCGATGCCGCCTGGATGTTCGCCTCCCTTGGCGAGGCTTACTACAACGAACGCCTTGACGTCACCAGCTTTCCCGGCGAGGACTTCCAGCTTGTCTGGACATTCAACGCCGAGGCGCCCGAGTTGAGCCTTTCGCCCCGTGCGGTGCGCACGGAGGTGTACCACGAGGTGATGGCGATGCGACTTGCCGCCGAATCGCTCCGGCTGGCCCCCCAGAGCCAGGAAGCGCTCTCGCTGTGGATCGCAGCCAACCTTCGCAGAGAGATCCAAAACCCCGACGGCTACACGGATGTCTTCACCGATTCACTCGGCCGAAGCGCCGACTACTTCGCTGTCGCCTCGGGCAACGCCATCAGCCAGCGTGTGCTGGGCCGGGCCTTGGCAGACCGCGACACGCGCCTTGCTCTCCGCGCGATCGACGCCGTCAGCAACGTCGCGGGCGGCAGCACGCTTTGGGAAGGCCTCGACGGCACCCGCCCACTGGTCGAAGCCATGCTCTACCCCAACCGCCGGGTGCAGTACGACGCCGCCCTCGCCATCGGCGGGGCTCTGCCCGTTGACGCCTTCCCGGGCGACGAACGCGTGGTGCCGCTGCTCGCCAGCGCTGTGCGTGACGCCGACGACCGCTACGCCCAGGTGCTCGCCAACGACCAAGAGGTCTACCAAGGCGTGAGAGCCGTCCTCGACCAGATGGGCTACAAGGTGCTGACTCGCTCGGCTGATCTTTCCGCCGCTCGCGATGCCATCGCCGCCACGCCGGGGCTTGATCTCATCGTCAGCGTCACGACCGGTCCCCGCGTCGAAGAGCTCATCGATGAAGTCCGCGGCACGCCTGACTTGGCCGCCACCCCCGTGCTGGCGCTCGTGTCTCGCGCCGACGCCACCAGCCTCGCAGCTCGCTACGACCGCGACGCGCTCTCAAGCGTTCGCCCAATCTCGCTGCGAGCACAGGAACTCAAGAACGCGGTCGAGATGCTCGTCGAGAATGCCTCCGGCGGCCCGATCACCCAGCAGGAAGCCCAGGCGTTCGCCAGCCGATCGCTCGCGGTTCTCCGTGACCTCGCCATCACCGGCGGCGGCTCGCTCGATCCTGCCGCGGCAACGCCTGCACTCGTCAACGCGATGACCAACGGCTCAGCAGCCGACCCCATGGCGGTCGCGGGCGTGCTCGCCGTGCTCGACAACGACCAAGCCCAGGTCGCCCTGATGGACCAGGCCCTCGCGTCCAGCGGCTCCGACCGCGTCGCCCTGCTTGATCTGACGAGCCACAGCGTTCGACGATTCGGCGGCAGGCTCGAAGCCCGTCAGATCGACCGGCTTGTCGACCTCGTCGCCTCATCGCCGGGCGATGAGGGCACCGCTGCCGCAGCCCTCGCGGGCGCTCTGGGCCTGCCCAACGACCGGTTGTTGCCCCTGATCTTGGGCGACTGAGTTATCTCGGGGTGAGCTCGGTGGTCGCACGCAGTAAACAGGCCGAGCAACGCTGAGCCCGCTACGGCGAGGTCCAGTACGCCAACTCCTGACGAACCGTGCCTTCAAGCACCGCGCCATCCGCGGTGACACCGACTCTTGCGCCAGGCTGGGCGTGCTGCCAGCGGACCATCGCAAAGCAGACAGGTCGACCGCCGAGCATGGGCGAAACGCTCGAACTCGTAACCACCCCCACCGTCTCGCGGGCGCCGTCGACTTCCGCCAGCACCACCGCTCCCTCGACGGGCTGAGGCAACTCGGCTGCGGACGTTTCACCGAGCGAGAGGTCGATCGCAACGAGCTTCTGCTTGGGGTGCCCGAGCGACTGCATCCGCGCGACAATCTCCTGACCCAGGTAGCAGCCCTTGTCGAACCGCACTCGGCGGTCCACGATGCCGCTCTCGTGAGGCAGGTGCGCGGCCCCGAAGTCGAGGTTGTAGAACGGCACGCCCGCCTCGATGCGCGCCGTGTTGTACGCGTGCCAGCCGATGGGCCTCAGCCGAGACGCCTGCGGGTGCTCCGCCGACTCATCCACGGCTGCGTACGGATCGTCGCCAGTCCAGCCGCCCGCAGCGAACAACGCATCAACCACCGCAGCGGCGTGCTCAACGGGCACGCTCAATTCGTACCCGAGCCCGCCGGTCTGCCTGCGATGATCCGCAACGAACTCAATGCCGCCGAGTTTCCAACGGGTTGCAGCGTCAGGCGTTGAGGGGTCGCCCTCGACTAGCTCGCCCGCGTCTTCAAGCAGCGATCTCGATGCCGGGCCGTGAAGCCCTAGCCGATGCCATCGGTCGGTTGCGATCTTCATCTCGCAGTCGTCAGCGATCAGGAACGCGTCAAGCGTGCGCACGAATCGTTCGACCGCATGCACGTCCACATCCACCAGCACACGGTCGCTCAGCAGCATCAGCCGAACGTCCGCGTCGATCCGGCCCTTGCGGTTGCACCAGAACGAATCCCGGCAGGCCAGCGGCCCGACGGGCACCTTCACGCCCACCAGGTCTTGCGTGAGCATCCGCTGAAGAAACGCGACCCGCTCGCCGCCGGTGATCTCGACCGTCGCGCGGTGCGGGAGGTCAATCAGCCCGGCCGACCTTCGCATGGTCGCGTACTCGAACGCGACGGGCGCATGGGCGGCCACAAGCCTCGGCGGATCGCCCGAGCCCTCCTCCCCCAGCGCGTAGGGCATCATGGGCGGCTGGGCTTTGGCGTAACGCGGTTCGAGCGGGCTCGGATGGGCCATAGGCGATGCTAGGGGCGCAGGATCAGAAGGCCACAACCGGATTCGTCACACGCTGGCGACGTACCGCGCGAGGATGTCGCGCGCCGCACGCAGGTCGGTCAGATCGATCGTCTCGGTCACCGTGTGGATGTACCGCGTGCCCACCGTGATGCCGATCGCCTTCGCGCCCGCTGCGGCCTGCTGGGCAGCCGCGCCGTCCTGGCCGCCCGCAGCCAGAATGCACCGCTGGTACGGGATCTTGTGCTTGATCGCGAGCTGCTCAAAGTCGCGCACCAGCGTGTGGTCGGCGATGAAGCTCGAATCCTTCACATGCAGCCCGAAGCCCTTGCCCTGCACGGTGACGCGCTCGTTCTCGGGCACGCCGGGCGTGTCGCAAGCGAGCGTCACATCAATCCCGATCCCGATGTCGGGCCTGACGGCGAACGACGCGGTGCGCGCGCCGCGGAGGCCCACTTCCTCTTGCGTTGTGAACGCGACCACCAGCTCGCAGTTGTGCGCAAGCTTGAGCTTTGCAAGCTCGCGTACCGAGTCGATCCCAAGCCAGCACGCCACGCGGTTGTCGAGCGCCTTGGAGACGAACTTGTCGCCCATCTTCATCGCGGGCTCGTTCATCACGATGTAGTCGCCCACCTTGACGCGTTTCTTGGCCTCCTCGGCGTTCATGCCCATATCGACCATGAACTCCTTCACCTCGGGCACCTTCTTGCGGTCCTCGGGGCTCGCGATGTGTACGGGGCGTCCGCCGGGATTCATCACGCCCGGCAGATCGCCCGAGTCCGTGCAAACCGTCACGCGCCGGCTGAACAGATTCCTCGTATCGAACCCGCCCGCAGCATCGATGTAGATGTAGCCCTTGTCGCAGATGTGCGTGACGTAGAACCCGATCTCGTCCATGTGGCAGAGCATCATCACGGTCTTGGCGTTCTTGACCGTCTTCTTCTTGCCGCTCGCGTCCCTCGGAAGCCTTCGGCAGATCAGTGAACCCAGCGCGTCGACCTCGGTGCTGTCGAACAGGCCTTTGATCTCTTTCTCGATCACCGCCCGCACCCGCTCCTCCCGGCCCGGCACGCCGGGGGTTTCGCAGAGCCTGGTGAGCAGCGCCAGATCGAGCCCGCCGCCAGATGCTTTGGGAGCCTTACGTGAAGTCGAACGGGTGATCTTGGAGACGGTCTTGGATTTTTTGGCCATGTCGGTATCAGCTCCAGCGTGGTTCGGCCCGCCTGCGGGCGTTGATAGCAGTCACACAGGGTACCTGCTGTGCGCCGCCGGGTCGCCCAGGTCCAGTTCGATGGCATCTGGCCGCCCCGCTATCGTGGGTTCATGCACGCCCGGCCTGCCAACCCGTACCTTCGGCGAGCCGCCATGGCGGCCATGCGGGCCGCAGGTGACGCCGAGCCCAACCCGCTCGTGGGATGCGTCATCGAACGCGGCGGCGAGGTACTCGGCGTCGGGCACCACCGCCGATTCGGGGGCCTCCACGCCGAGCGCGAAGCCCTCGCGAACTGCACCTCGCGCAACCTCGACCCCCGAGCCGCGACCGCTCACGTCACCCTCGAGCCCTGTTGCCACACCGGTAAGCAGCCCCCCTGCACCGAGGCGCTCATCCGGGCGGGCATCGCCCGCGTGGTCTACACGAGGCCCGATCCCGGAGCACTCTCGGGCGGCGGGGCGAAACTCCTTCGTGAAGCGGGGATCGAAGCCGTACTCGATGAATCGGACCCCGTCGCACGCGGGCTCAGCGATTCATTCGTGCAGCAACTCGCCACCGGCAGGCCCTGGGTCATCGCCAAGTGGGCACAGACGGTCGACGGCCGAATCGCTACACGTACCGGTCAAAGCCAGTGGATATCGGGACAGCTAAGCCGAAAGCGCGTCCACCGGCTGCGCGCACGAGTCGATGCCATCCTCACGGGGTTGGGCACGGTCATCGCCGACGACCCAATGCTCACCGCTCGCGGCGTGCGCCGAATCAGACGCACCGCCACGCGGGTCCTCGTGGACCACCATCTTGATACGCCGATGGGCTGCAAGCTGGTCACCTCGGCGCGCGAGGCACCGACGCTCATCGCGTGCGACTCAGCGATGGCATCGAGCGATCTCACCGCTGCCAAGCGAGCAGCCCTTGCGGATCGCGGCGTCGAAGTCATGGGCGTACCCGGCGGCCGCGAGGGCCTGCACCACATTGATCTCGCTCAACTTCTTAAGCAGCTTGGCGCACGCGGCTGTTCGACGGTCATGATCGAGGCCGGCCCGGGCATGCTCGGCTCGCTGTTTGAAGCGGACCTCGTCGATGAAGCCTGGGTGTACGTGGCGCCGCTGCTGCTGGGCGATGAGCAGGCCCCCGGCGCCGCGCGAGGCCGTGCCGTGCCCGCCCTCGATGGCGGCAGACCGCTTCGGCTCGTTCACACGAGACGCCTTGGCGACGATGTGGAGCTGTGGTACCGCCGAGGCGGATAGCAGTTGACCGCGTTCAGTGGACCATGCTGGTCGCTTGCTCGATCGACTCAACGAGTTGGCGAACCGCGAACGGCTTCTTCAGGAAGCTGTCGAAGCCCTCGCTACGAAGCGAGCCCGCCTGCTGGTCGCTGAGCTTGCCGCTCATCGCGATCACGCGAGTCATCTCGAGCCCGTCGGCATCACGAAGCGTCAGCGGGATCTCCCGGCCTTCATCTTCGCCCACATGCACATCGGCGAGGATGACATGCGGACGGAACCGCTCGGCCTCGATGCCCGCCTCAAACGCGGTTGTCACCGAGCGAACGTCGTAGCTCGTGCGCTCGGCTAGCACACGCTCAAGCGTCGAACAGATCTCGTCGTCGTCGTCCACGATCAGCACGCGGGTTCGGCCCGAATCGATGCCCTCGGTGGGAATGCCGTGCGACTTCATGAACCGCAGCAACTCGCCCAGCGGTATGCGCCGGTCACGCGAACCGGGGATTCGGTACCCGCCAAGCGAGCCCGAATCAAACCACTTGGACACGGTTCGCGGCGCCACGTTGCACAGCCGTGCAACTTCGCCGGTGGTTAGCACATCTTTGTCTACGCTCATGGTCTCACCTCGGACACACACACGAGTGATCCAACCCCGGCCGTGCCCATAGCACCGCCGCAACCCCTCCCCCATCGGTTGCATCAACGTGGCTCTTGACCCTTGGAGCCAACTCGGCCCCGCGAACCGCGTCCGGCCGGGGTTCTCCGTGGCGAGATGCCGGTTATCGAGCACCTAAGAACGGCGGATCATCCGCATCCGCTCGGCCTTCGTCGCCTCGCCCCCGACCTCGGCCAGCCATCGCCGAGCATCGGTCGTGTAGCCGGCGGTCGGCTTCAACTCGGGCAAACGCGAGGCCCAGTAGCGGTTGAATCGGCCCATCGCCAGCTCACGTACGTACTTGGCGGTCATCGAAGCCGCCGCCACTGGCAGGTGCGAGGCTTCGGCCTCTACCTCGAACCGCACCGCGATATCCCGCCACGGGTCCGCCACCCGGTACGCGCTGACGCTCGGGGTCTGCGCGACCACCACCACCGCCCGGCCACCACTGGCCGCTTGCACGAGTTCGCGGTAGTCGGTTCGCCCACTCTGACGGTCGGCAACGATGCGGACAAACGCGGCGTCCGCCTCGATGTGCTCAGCGATGAGCGCGCTGACACACGCGCCGTTGACCTCGGCCTTGTTGCCGAGCTGGGCGCAGAGCTGGTTGTACTCGGCTTCACATCGCACCTCGCACCGCGCGCCCACCGGAACAATCCGGGCTCGCGCAAGCGCGGTGTGCAGCGTGTTGCGATCGATGGACAGGCTCCCTCGATCGGTCGTGACGGGCAGTCCCGGGCTTCCCCACCGCTCGGCGTACCAGGGCGAGTCGTCGAGCTGCGCGCGGAGAGCGCCCAGCAGCATCGGCTCCTCCTCGGGGATCGCCGCTGGCAGCAACGCCAGCACGCCCCGTTCAAGGTGGTACAGCGGGTGGCGACGCTTGGACGAGTTGGCCAGCTTGAGCTTCTTCGAGTCATTGAACGCAAGCCGGCCCTTGGCCTCGCGGGGCGATCGGCAGACCGCATCGCTCAGGAGGTCCCACAGATCCGGGGCGTGCCCGTCGGGCGACCAAGCCTCAATCCTGAATGCCGACGACGCCACGCAGAGCGGCCCGAGCATCGGCCCGTACCCCGCTTCATCAATGCCGACGTAGTGCAGCGATCCTGATGCGTTGGCCATAGTGCGTACTAACTATAAAGGTTACCAAGTCAAGGGCGTCAGCGTGCCGAGCCATTGCTTTGCGGGGCTTTAGAAGCACTCGCGCGGCTTTTGCGCGATGCTCAAGCTCCAAATTACAAAATTCTTTGGTAACGGGTTTGATCTTGTGTCCCATTCCAGCCTGAGCTGCGAAGTATTATGGGCGAGACGGGGTTCCTCAGGCCATTTTGTTCAAAGGCTGAACGGGGCTCAGAATCGTGAAACGCTGGGGCACGGCTTGGACCTCCGTTATCGGGCTCCGTTCCGTACGCCCAGCAGCAGATCCCAGGCTCGCGTGAGCCAGAGGGAACAAGACAGAGACCGCGGACATCGCAAGAGGAGACTGAACCCATGAATCGCCTCACCACACTTATCGCTGTTACTGGCCTAGCCGCCACCGGAGCCTTCGCTCAGAACGACGGCGACATCCTGTTCACCAGCCACGGCCTGCAACGCTCGAGCGGCGCTCTCCCCGACTACATCGGGCTGATCGATATCGGCGCGCTCACGTCGTCCAACCTCTACCAGGTGCCCGCCTCTGATACCACCAGCCGCCTGTCGGGTATCGGTCGCAACGGTTCGGGCAACTATGTGTTCGGCAACCAGCCCTTCCCGGGCATCCCCGGCGCGGGCAGCACCTTTGTTGTGAACAACTTGTTCAGCGGCACCGGCACTCGCAACAACCTCTCGGTTGGCGGCATGGCCGACAGCCCCCAAGAGTTCGAGTACCACGGCCCGTCCAACAGCATCATCGTCCTCAACAACCCCGCGGGCAACCCGCCTCCCACCAACCCGACCGATGGTGTCAGCGCTGTCAACCTCAACACGATGGCCAACACACAGCTCTTCGCCGAGCCACTCAGCGGCGACCCACGCTACAACGCGGGCATCGACATCGTCGCTGACCCGCTCCGCAACAACAGCTACTACGTGCTGACCTTCAACCGCGGCATCGACGGCGGTTCGTCTGACAACGCCCCGTCCACCCTGCATCGCATGACCGTTAACAACGATCTGAGCAGCGTCAGCATGGACCTTATCCAGGACTTCTCGGCGAGCATCGTCGGTGCCGCCAACGCCGTCACCAAAGGCACGAGCATCGCGGTGGACGCCGATGGCGATGTGCTCGTCACAGCCAACTCGGGACTGGCCGAGCGTAAGATTGTGGAAGTCGACATCGACGGCAGCGGCAACTCCGCTGGCGTCTCGCTCTTTGCCGACATCGGCGCGTACCAGACCGCGCTGAGCCTCAGCGGCGGCGCTGTCGAGGAAATTGAGTGGGACCCCTACAACAACCGCTGGCTGCTGGTCGAGGATAAGGGTGGACCCAACAATCCCAGCCGAATCATGACGCTCGGAGCTGACGGCAGCATGGGCAGCTACGGCGTGCTGTTCGACGGCGACTTTGCCATCCGCGATATCCAGGTCGTTCCCACCCCCGGCGCGCTCGCGGTGCTGGGTCTGGGCGCGCTGGCCGCCACCCGTCGCCGCCGCGGCTAATCGCTTAGCCTGGCCCCGGTGGGCTGATCGCACCTCTGCCCTCTTTAGCGCCCCGGCCCTTCGGCCGGGGTGTTTTTTGGCCCACTCCAACGGAACGCGGCTGTTTCCTCGTCAAATACCGACCTACCGTCTGGACCGCTCGAAACCGGCCCGAGATGTCTCGCGGCCGGCAGAACCGTACAGGAGCACGAGCGATCAGGTCCGGGCAAACCGCCCGCACCACCCAGGAGTCTCGAACATGGTCCGCATCCGCATGCAGCGCCTTGGCCGTCGCAACCGCCCGTTCTACCGCATCAACGCGATCGACAAGCGCACCCGCCGCGACGGCAAGGTCATCGAGAACCTGGGCTGGTACGACCCGATCGCCAAGGACGAGTCCAAGCAACTCTCGCTCAACGGCGAGCGGATCAAGTACTGGCTGAGTGTCGGCGCCCAGCCGAGCGACACGGTCCGCGACTTTCTCGCCAAGGCCGACTTGATCGACACCGCCGAGTGGGAGGCCCAGCGCAAGGCCGACCGCAACCGCGTGACGTGCAAGATCGCGACCTCCAAGACCGATGAGGCGCTGGCCGAGATCAACGGCATCGCTGGCGCATCCGAGGCTTCGCTCGACGAGTTCGTCACCGCAGCAACCGAAGCCGCCGCCGCCGCCAAGAGCGCGGTAAGCAAGGCCGATGCCGATGCCGCCGCCAAGGCGATCGACTCGGCCAAGCAGGCGCTTGCAGGCGCGAAGGCCGCGGACGAGAAGGCTCAGGCCGCCAAGGCCGCCCGCGAGGCCGCGGAAGCCGAAGCCGCTGCCAAGGCCCAAGCTGAGGAAGCGGCCAAAGCCGCTGCGGAAGAGGCCGCCAAAGCCGAGGCACCCGCCGAAGACGAGCCTGCCGCCGACGCCGCCGAATAAGCGCCAGTTTCCGCAGTGGGCACCGCTTTGGTACCGTGCAGCCATGCACGACCAGAGCCGACGCCGATTTATCCAGTCCGCAAGCGCCATCACCGGGGTAGGCCTGCTCGGTGTTTCTGCGCGCGCTGCTGGCCCATCGACCAAACGCAGCCGACCACCCAACGGCCCGGTCGTGATTGCCTCGGCCAACGGGCTCGGGGCGGTGACCAAAGCCTATGAACTTCTGGTCGGCGGGACCGACCCGGCCGTCGCGGTCGTCGAGGGCGTCGGCCTCGTCGAAGCCGACCCCAACGACATGAGCGTTGGCCTCGGCGGCCTGCCCAACGAAGATTGCATCGTCGAACTCGATGCATCCGTCATGCACGGCCCGACGCACAAGGCCGGGGCCGTGGCCGCTCTCCGCGACACCGTCCACGCGGCCCAGGTCGCGCTCAAGGTGCTGCAAACCACCGACCATGTGATGGTGGTTGGCGAGGGCGCTCGCACGTTCGCCCGCCAGAACGGGTTCCCGCATCAGGACCTGCTCACGCCGCGCGCACGCGAGGCGTGGCTGCGGTGGAAGCAACAACTCAACGAGGGCGACGACTGGCTCGACGCCGACCAGCGGGATTGGGACCTCGACGCCAACAAAGCCATCCCCCGCACCACCGGCACCATCCACTGTTCCGCGGTCGATCCCAACGGCGATCTCGGCTCGTGCACCACCACCAGCGGGCTCAGCTACAAGATCCCGGGCAGGGTCGGCGACTCGCCCATCATCGGGGCGGGGATGTTCTGCGACAACGCAGCCGGGGCTGCCGGCGCCACCGGTCGCGGCGAGGCGGTTATCCAGAGTTGCGGCGCTCACGCGATGGTCACGCTGATGGGCCAGGGCATGAGCCCAACGGAGGCCTGCCTGGCCGTGGCACGCACGATCGCTGAGCGGTCCAAACTCCAGCGCCGGCTTACCGACGAGCACGGCCGACCCCGGTTCGATGTGAAGCTCTACGCCCTGAGCAAAGCGGGCGAGTTCGGCGCCGCTTCCATCTGGTCTGGGGGCCGGTTCGCCGTCGCCGATGCAGCAGGCCCAAGGATTGAAGACGCCGCCTACCTGTTCGAGCGAGCCTGACCCAGTCGGTCCAGCCCACTTCAGGCCGCCGCCAATTGGCCGCTGTTTGGGTTCAATAGCGTGGCCTTGGGCGTCCGCAGCGTGGACTCCTGAATCGCTAGTGTCTACGATCTCCGCCCTCACAGCCGCCTGTGCAGGGTTGTTGTGTTGGCACCCAAAGCGTCTCAAGCTCGCTCGGTGCCCTATCGAGACCAATCGGCGTGGGCGATCGCCCAGCCAGGAGCCAGCCATGGGCCGCCAGCAGATTCTTGAAGACATCAACCAAGACGCGCTCAAGACGGATCTTCCGACGCTGAGCATCGGCGACACGATCAACGTGCATGCCCGCATCGTCGAGGGTGAGAAAGAACGCATCCAGGTGTTCCAAGGCGTGCTTATGGCCCGCCGGGGCCGGGGCATCAACGAGACGATCACGGTTCGCCGCATCGTGGACGACATCGGCGTCGAGCGCACGTGGCCGCTGCACAGCCCGATCATCGCCAAGTTCGAGGTCGTCCGCCGAGGCGACTCGCGCCGTGCCAAGCTGTACTTCCTCCGCGACCGCGTCGGCAAGAGCCGCCGCCTCCGCGACCGCCGCCGCAAGATGCACCACATCGCCGGCGAGGGCACGACCCAGGGCCGCAAGTAACTGCAAGCTGATTGTTCATTAAAAGCAACCACAAGCCGCGCTCTCCAAGGGCGCGGCTTGTTTCATTTATGAAGCGTTCAATCTTCGAGCAGGTCTGGCCTGCGCGCGCGCGTCCGCTCGACACGTTGCGCAAGCCGCCACTTGGCCACCGCTTCATGATCGCCGCTCAGCAGTTGTTCGGGCACGCTTCGGCCCTCCCACTCGCGGGGCCGCGTGTAGTGCGCGCAGTCGAGCAACCTCGCGCTCGGCTCGATGCCAAGTTCCGCGCACCACTTGGCGAGCCGCTTGGCGTTGATCGGCGCGCCGTCGGCATCGGTGTTCGGCACACCCCCAAAGCTGTCCTCGCTCGCAGAGGCCTCGTCGCCCAGCACACCGGGCAGGAGCCTCGCGATGGCATCGATCAGCACCAACGCACCGAGTTCCCCGCCGCTCAGCACGTAATCTCCGAGCGACACCTCAAGCGGATCGAGCCGTTCGATCACGCGCTCATCGATGCCCTCGTAGTGGCCCGCTATCAACAGCAGCCTCGGCTCACCGGCTAGCTCCTCCACCAACGCCTGCGTCAACGGCACGCCCTGCGGTGTCAACAGCACACGCCGCGCCGGGGTTGGGTCCAACCCCTCGGCGGCCATCACGGCGTCCCACAAGGGCTGGCACGTCATCACCATCCCCGGACCGCCGCCAAACGGCCGGTCATCTGTCCGGTCGTGCTTGTTGTCGGCGTGGTCACGGATGTTCGTGGCCACCACTTCGAGCGCACCTGCTTCGATCGCTCGCTTTGGAATGCTCGACCCAAGCACGCCGCCCGGATCGGTGGTGAACAGCTCCGCGAAGGTTGTCAGCACGTCGATCCGCATCGCCCGAGCGTAGCGGCCAGTGAGCGTCGTCGATAGAGCTCCTACCCTCAACCCATGCGCGCCATCGTCATCAAACAGCAGGGCTCACCCGTCGCACCCAACATCCACCTGAGCGAAATACCCGATGCGATTGCCCCCGGGCCGGGCGAGGTACGCATGCGGGTGCTCGCCAGCGCCTTCAACCACATGGACCTGTGGGTCGGACGCGGCGTTCCCGGGCTGTCGCTCGACTACCCACGCACAAGCGGCTGCGATGCCTGCGGCGAGATCACCGATGTGGGCGACGGGGTCGATCCCGCCTGGCTCGGCAAGCGGGTCATCTTCAACGCGGCCATCAAGATGCCCGAGCACGCAAGGCCCGGCGACCCGCCAGGTTCCACGCTCGCGCCCAACTACGAACTCATCGGCGAGCACCGCTCGCCCGGCGCGCATGCCGAGATGCTCACGCTGCCGGTGAGCCACTGCGCCGATGTTGGCGACACCAAGCCGGCCCAGGCTGCGGCGTTCGGGCTGGTCGCGCTCACCGCGTGGTCCATGCTTGTCACGAAGGCTCAACTCCGGTGCGGGCAGAGCGTGCTCATCACCGGCATCGGGGGCGGGGTCGCGACCGCGTCGCTCGCGATCGCCAAGCACTTTGGCTGCCAAACGATCGTCACAAGCCGGCATCAATGGAAGCTCGATAAAGCCGCCAAGCTCGGTGCTGACCTTGGCATCCTTGACGACGGAGGCGACTGGTCCAAGCTGGTTCGTACGCACACCGGCAAACGCGGTGTGGATGTGTGCGTTGATTCCGTCGGCAAGGCCACGCACCTCCCGTGCATCAAGAGCCTCGCGCGCGGCGGGGCGTACGTCACTCCAGGCTGTACGACCGGCCCCGACGCGACCACCGACCTCGCTCGCTTGTTCTGGAATCAGCTCAGGCTCCTCGGTTCTACGATGGGTTCGCACGAGGAATTCGCGGAGGTCGTCAGCCTGCTCCGAACGGGCAAACTCGCGCCGGTTGTGGACCGCGTGTACAAGCCCGAAGACTGCACCGCTGCGTACGAACGGCTGGAAGCAGGCGAGCAGTTCGGCAAGCTCGTGATCGATTGGCGCTGATCGCCATTTCACCCGGCCACCCGATGAGATCCAACGGCGGTTCAGCTTTCATGGCTTGCGGGACGCACTCAGCTTGTCAAGCGTGTTCGTCGTGCTGCGGCCCTGGACCAACTCGACCAGTTCAACGCGGCCGCCCGATGCCTCAACCCACGCGCGACCCACGACCTCGCGGCCGGCGTAGTCCGCGCCTTTGACAAGCACCGCCGGGTTGATCGCCTTGATCAGCTCGATGGGCGTGTCATCCTCGAACACCACGATGGCGTCGACCGCTCGCAGCGCGCCCAGCACGCGAGCCCGGTCTTCCTGGGAGTTGACCGGTCGGCCCTCGCCCTTGAGCCTCCGCACGGAGTCGTCGCTGTTGAGCCCGACGATCAACTCATCGCCGAACGAGCGTGCCCGCTCGAGAAGTGCAACATGGCCCGCGTGCAGCACATCGAAACAGCCATTGGTGAAGACCACCTTGCGCCCCGATTGGCGCACATGCCTGGCGTGCTCGGCGGCAAGCCGAAGCGACATGAGCCCGCCATCGACCTGCCCCGCTTCTCGTCTTGCTGCAACCAGCACCCGGTCCAGCGGAATCGGCTGGACGCCGAAAATCTCGACTTCAAGACCCGCTGCCAGGTTGGCGAGCCTCGTGCTCGCGGCCCAGCTCAGTCCCTGGGCGCGTCCCGCTGCAAAGCCCGCGAGGAACATGTCGCCCGCGCCCGTTACGTCGTACACCTCGCGTGCCACCGTCGGAACCGAGAGCGGCTCGTGCCCCGGCTCGTAGAGCAGAGCGCCGTGCCTGTCGAGTGTGAGCGCCACGGCGTGGCAGCCCAGCACCTCGACCAGCCGTTCAGCAAGCCGAACGTTCTGCGACGCCGTCGCCTCGGCGCACGTCTTCATCCCTGTCGCTCGCTCGGCCTCGTTGCGGTTGGGCGTGATCGCGGTCGCCCCTCGGTACCGTGAAAAATCATCGATCGAAGCCGGATCAACCAGCACCTCGATGCTGCGGGCGCTCGACTGCTCGATCACCTCTGCAAGCATGGGCGCGCAGCACACGCCCTTGTCGTAATCTTCGATGCAGACAACCACCGAGTCATGCAGCGCTCTAGCAAACGCCCGGCTCAGCTCTGCACGCACCTGATCGCTCGGCGGGTCGCGGCTCTCTTCATCGAGCCGGAACATCTTCTGCGGGTGCCGCTGCTGGGCGAGGCCGACCAGATTGCGTTTGGTCGTCGTCGGGCGATCGGGATCGACGACGAGGCCCGTGCAGTCGATGCCCGCGTCTTCGAGGATGGACCGCAGCACGCGGCCCGAGCCGTCATCGCCCACGATCCCGACGACGCGCACGCTCGCGTTCATTGCAGCGAGATCGAGCGCGAGATTGGCCGCGCCGCCCGGCGTGTGCCGGCGCTCACGGACCCGCAGCACGGGCACGGGCGCATCGGCGCTCAGGCGTTCGGCATCGCCCAGCACCAGCTCATCGAGCATGAAGTCGCCCACGACAACCACGCCGAAAGGTTTCCACGCTTCGATCGCCGAGATGATCTCTTGCAGCAGCAGTGCGGCCATCGCCTGATGATAGCACGCCTTAGTCGTCGTCAGGCGTGTGTTCGGACACCGCTCGAAGCACTTCAGCCCCGAGCGATTCTTCGCCGCGCACGAAGGACAGTTCAAGCACCGGCCGAACCACGGGGCAAGGCCACCGCGACGCCGGCACCGAGGAGAGCTTGGTCCAGTCTTTCTGCGTGACGATGAGCGCCTGCGCCCCACGGTCGGTCAGGCTGCGGATCAGCTCTCGAACCACCGCTTCGCTCATGGCGTGGTGGTCCGGATACACCCTCGCTGCGGCCTCGGCACCGGTTGCCCGACCGACGGCTGACAGAAACGGCTGCGGGTTCCCGATGGCGCACGCCGCGACCACCGACCGCCCCTTGAGCCAGCTCACGGGCTCCGTGCGCTCAGCCCCATCGGGCTCGGTCAGCTCAAGCCCGGTCCAGTGGTGCTTGAGCACCGCATCAACAGGTCGGCCAAGGACAGGCGCAAGTTGCTGTTCGAGCGCAGCCAGCGCTGCCGGTGCGACCGACTCCGCGTGCGTGATGGCGACATGCGTCGCGCGAGAAAGCGCCCCGATCGGCTCGCGCAACCAGCCAGCGGGCAGCAACCGATCGCTGAACGGGTCGCGCGTCGCATCAATCAACACCATATCCAACGAACGCGCGATTCGACGGTGCTGAAACCCATCGTCCAGCACGACGGTGTCAACGCGCTCGCCCCGCTCACTGGCGAACAGCTCGAACAATCCCTCCAGCCGATCGGGCCGCGCCACAACGGGCAGGTCTTCGAACCGCTGAGCGTGCAGCTGCGCCTCGTCGGACAGCCCGCCTTGTGCCCGATAGCCGCGCATCGCCACCGCTGGGTCGCGGCCCATCGCACGGAGCTGTTCGACCAGCCAGCCCACCACCGGCGTCTTGCCCGTACCTCCGACAGAGAGGTTCCCGACGCTCAGCACGGGCCGATCGATCCGCACGACGCCCTTGCCCGCATCGAATCTGGCGGCTTGTCTGGCCGCCCCGCGCGCGTACAGCAGGCTCGCCGGGCCGGTGATCCAGCCGGGCAACCGAGTTGGTGCAGTCGTTGCTCCTTGGGAGCCCGGAGCCGAGCGGTGTTCAGCCGTCATGGTCGGACGATACGTGCCTGTTCGCCGCTGTGCGCGTTGCATGGTCGAGCTTCATGCTTGCTGCCAGCTCCTGCATGGTCTGCCGGCGCTGTTCGCGGTGCCTGGCAAGATCCCGCCTGTGAACCACGACGGAGTTCAGCGCGTCCAGCGCTGCAACCAGCACGATCATCCCAAGCAGGCCCATCGACGCCGACCACGCCATCGTGAACGCCCGAGGATCGGCGGGCGTCACGATGCCGAACGAATACGCCAGCAGCGGGATGGTGATGAGCGTCAGCACCCCGCCTGCGGTCCGCAGCCGCCTTCGGCTCAGGGGCATCTCACTGATTACCTCGGGGTCGTGCAGCATGGACAGGTGCACCAGCGACGCGAGCAGCGCTACCACCGCGATCGGCAGCACGACCCACGCCGGCGCGATCGCCTGATGCTCGATCATCGGGTCAAGCATCGCTCGCACCCTCCAAAGCTGATTCGTTCGAATCGAACGCTTCCAGCGACTCGATCACGCGCGACACCGGCAGGCCCATCACGCTCGCGGGATCGCCCACGACCTCGATCGGCCAACCCTCGGCGACCCGCTCAGCCAGGTTGTACCCGCCGGCTTTGCCCCGCCACTCGCCGCTCTCGATGTACCGCTCGATCGCGTCCGCATCCACGTTGCCCCAGCGGACCACCGCCAGATCGGCGAACACCTCCCGCTGGCCTGTCTGCGGGTTCACAATCGCTACGCCCGTGACGACCTCGTGCTGGGCGTCGATGAACCGCGCCAGCATCAGGCGCGCCTCGCCCGCCGACGCCGGCTTGCCGAGCAGTTCGCCGCCGTCCAGGCACATCGTGTCCGCGCCGAGCACCAGACACGCAAGCTCGGGCGACCGCTTGTTGATGGCATCGGCCACCGACCGGGCCTTGATGTACGCCAGCGCCATGACCCAGTCGTGCGGGCCAGCCTGCCCGCGGGTCAGCAGGCTCTCGTCGATACCAGACTCCACGACCGTGAACGCAACACCCCGCTCCTCAAGGAGTCGGCGCCGGCGCGGGGATGAACTGGCGAGCACGAGCATGCGGCCTCTGGTCTGCCCCCAGCCTCGCCGAGCGGCCCCCAGCCCACACGGGCCGCGCTGCCGATCGGTTGCCGAGCTGCTCCACCTAGTTTACAGCCTGATCGCTCGCCCGGTTCGCGAACTCGCCAGCTTTCCCGCCCGTATCCTCGGACCATGCGAGCCCATCTCATCCAGTACGACATCCAGTGGGAACAACCGACCGAGAACTTCGCGCTGGTTGAACAACTCGTCGCGGGTACCCGCATCGGCCCGGGCGATCTGGTCGTCCTGCCGGAGATGTTCTCAACCGGGTTCAGCCTGCGGAACCACGTCACGACCGCTGCCGCGGAGGCCGCGTGCGAGTTTCTGCAGGACCTTGCGATCCGCACCAAAGCCTTCGTCCAAGGCGGTATCGCAGTCGCCATTCCGGACGACGAGCAGGCCGAGAACCGTGCCCCCGTGTTCACCCCTCAGGGCGAACAGCTCTGCGAGTACGCCAAAATCCATCCCTTTGGGTTCGGCCGAGAGAACGAAGTCATGCGCGCGGGCACCACGCCCACCTGCTGGGACTGGCAAGCGGGCGAGCAAGCACTCCGAGTCGGCGTCGCGATCTGCTACGACCTGCGTTTCCCGGAGCTTTTCCGCCGGCTTACCGCCGACGGCGCGCAGTGCTTCTGCGTTATCGCCAACTGGCCCGACACGCGCCAGCACCACTGGCGCACGCTCGCCATCGCACGAGCCATCGAGAACCAGGGCTTCATGCTCGCCATCAACCGCTGCGGCAGTGACCCGCACCTCAACTTCGTGGGGGGCTCGATCGCCATCGACCCCAAGGGTGATATCCTCGGCGAACTCGGCACCGAGCCGGGCGTGCTCAGCGTTGACCTCGACCCAGCCGCGGTTACCGAGTGGCGCAAGACCTTCCCCGCCCTGCGAGACATCAGGCTCACGAGTTGAGCACTGGCCAACGCCCCGGCTTAGCTGTCCGCGACGCGCTCGATTTCCTCGATGCTTACCTTGCCCTCGGCCACCAGGCGCCAGCCGAACTCGGTAAGCGTCGTGAAGTGGCCGCTGGCGATCACCTGCTTCATCGCACCGACCGTGGGCTCGCCTAGCACGATGTCGCGCAATGCGTCGTTGAATTCCAGCAGCTCGAACAGCGCCACCCGGCCGCGGTGGCCGGTCTTGAGACACGCCTGGCAGCCCACCGGCACCTTCGAGACCGTCTTGCCACGCAGGGCGCTACCCATCCGGCTCGCCTGGCCCGGCTTGATCGGTATCTCCCGGCAGCAATGCTCGCACAGCACCCGCACCAGCCGCTGGGCCAGCACCAAATCGAGCGCGTTCGCCACCAGATAAGGCTCGATGCCCAAATCCAGCAGCCTGAACACCGCCGAGATCGAGTTCTTCGCGTGCAGCGTCGAGAACACCACATGCCCCGTCATCGCGGCCTGCATCGCGGTGCGCGCCGTCTCCTCATCGCGAATCTCGCCCACAAGAATCACGTCCGGGTCTTGCCGCAGCACGGACCGCAGCAGGTCGCCGAACGAGTTGCCCCGCTGGGCGTTGATCGGGATCTGCGTAACCCCCTCAAGCTGGTACTCGATGGGGTCCTCGATCGTCACCACGTTCCGCCGCTCGCGATCGACCGACCGCAGGCAGTTGTACAGCGTCGTCGTCTTGCCCGATCCGGTCGGCCCGACGGTCAGCAGGATGCCCGAGTCCTTCTCACACACCTGCCGAACTCTGTCCTCCATCCAACTGAGCAACCCAAGCTCGCGCAGGCTCGTGGGAACGCCCCGTGCATCGAGCACGCGGATCACCAGTTTTTGGCCCTGCATCGAGGGCGTGAAGCTCACGCGGTACTCCACCCGCCTCGTGTCAATCCGCGCGCTGAAGTGCCCATCAAGCACCGCCTGCGCGTGCGAGGTCTTTAGCTGGCACGCCGCCTTGATGAGCCCGCCCACCCGGTCGCCCGCGCTCCGTGGCAAGTCCGCGATCCACACCATCTGCCCGTCGATCCGCATCCGGACCCGTGTGAATTCGTCCTGCGGCTCCACATGGATATCCGTAGCCCGAGCCTTCGACGCCACCTGCAACAGCAGCTTGACGACCACAGCGCCCGTGCCGTCCGCGTTCAGCACGCCCGAGTCGGAGCCGTCGGCCTGCACCATCATGACGTTGGGCGGCTGCTCGTCCTTGGGCGGCAGGCTTTCGAGCATCCGCACCAAGTCTTGCGTGACCTTCGGATCAAGCTCTGCGGTGTCAGGCTCGCCATCGTCCGCTGGTTTGGCCTTCTTCTCGCTCGGGTCAGCGGCGGGCTTGGGACCGGCTTTGGCTCGCTTCTTGCCCGCGGGCTTGGCACCGGCGGCCTCCTCCACAAAGAATTCGGTCTTGCCGATCGAGATCACATCCCCCACGCTCAGCGGGGCCTCACTCATCTTGAGCCCGTTGAGCTTGGTCCCGTTTCGGCTGTCGAGATCGCGCAGCACATGGCCCGTGCCGTCGGCACTCGGCTCGATTCGGCAGTGCGTTCGGCTGGCGCGGTCGTCGGCGATCGGGATCGTGTTCGACGGGTGGCGACCGATCGAAACCGCGTCGGCCCCGAGCGGGATGGGGCGACCGCTGCCGCCCGCTGGGCGGAGTCTGAGAGTCTGCGTCGCGTTGGGCATGACGGGCCGATTCCTCCCCTGGGGTGCCTGGCTCGGCCATGGTATCACAGCCAAGCAGGACTCCCAACCCCTGACCGTCCAAGGCCCGGCCACCTACACTGCCAGCACTCATGATCGACCTCAAGGCCCTGCGTGAAGACCCCGAACATTTCAAGCTCGGCTGCCGACGCAAGCACGCCGACGTCGACATCGACGCGGTCCTCGCGCTCGATGCCCGAAAGCGCGAGACCCAGACCCGCCTCGACGAACGCAGAGCCGAGCAGAACAAGCTCTCCAAGGCCACAGGCCCGCAGATCGGCCAGCTCAGCGGCAAGCTCAAGAAGGCCGAGGGTGCCGACCGCGAGGCCATCGCCGCCGAGATCGAGGCCATCAAGGCCGAGCCCGCCGCCCTCAAGGCCGAGATCACGCAGATCGAAGCCGAACTGCGGACGCTCGATGCCTCGCTCAGCCAACTCGTCCTCACCATCCCCCTGCCTCCAGACGCGGACGTGCCCGATGGCCGGTCCGCCGACGACAACGTCGAGATCCGCCGGTGGTCGCCGCAAGGCTTCGACCCGGCCAAACCGTTCGCCGAGCAGAAGGGCTTCGCGCCCCGCTCGCACATGGACCTGATCGAGCGGCTCGGCATGGCCGACTTCGAGCGAGGCGTCAAACTCGCCGGCTCGCGCAGCTACCTGCTCACGGGCGACGGCGCGCTCCTCCACTCGGCCGTGCTCCGATACGCGATGGACTTCATCATCGCCAAGGGCTTCACACCCGTCACGGTGCCCGTGCTCGTGCGTGAAGAAGCCATGGTCGGCACCGGGTTCTTCCCCGCGTCCCGCGACCAGGCGTACCACATCCCAGAGAGTGAACGCCGGTCGGCCGAGTCCCAAACCGATGATGCTGCCGGGACCGGTGGAGCCAGCGGCTACGACCTGTTCCTCACCGGCACGGGCGAGGTCTCGCTCATGGGCATGCACGCGGGCGAGATTCTCGACGAAGCAAGCCTGCCGATGAAGCTCTGCACCGTGAGCACCTGCTTCCGCCGGGAGGCCGGCGCTGCGGGCCGCGACACCGCGGGCCTGTACCGCATCCACCAGTTCGACAAGGTCGAGCAGGTCGTGATCTGCAAGGCCGACGAAGCCGAGAGCCGGCGCTGGCACCAAGAGATGATCGGCATCGTCGCGGCACTGCTCGAAAGCCTCGAGCTGCCCCACCGCCTGCTCCAATGCTGCGCGGGCGACCTCGGCGCGAAGAACGCGGACATGATCGACCTCGAGTGCTGGATGCCCAGCCGGGGCGAAGACGGCCCCGACGGAGCGCCGACGGGCGCCTTCGGCGAGACGCACTCCGCTAGCCGGCTCTACGACTACCAATGCCGCAGGCTCAACATGCGTTACCGCCCAGGCGGCCAGGGCGGCACCGGTCAAACCGTCTTCTGCCACTCACTCAACAACACCGTCGCCGCAAGCCCCCGCCTGCTCATCCCGCTGCTCGAGATGCACCAGCAAGAGGGCGGCACGATCCATATCCCCGCGCCGCTTCGCCCGTACCTCAACGGGAGGGAGTCGCTCGGGTGAACACCATCCGCACGACCGCCATCGACACCCCGTTCGGCCGCGTCATCGCGGCGGCGACCGATGACGGCGTGTGCCTGCTGGAGTTCGGCCCCGACGACCGCGTCGACCGGCAACTCGATGTCCTCGAACCGCTGCTCGAAGCAACAACCGAGATCGGGGATTCCCAGCACCTCTCCCTGCTCAAACAAGAGATGACCGCCTACTTCGCTGGCTCGCTCCGTGCGTTCACCGTGCCGACGGTCACGCCCGGCACCGAGTTTCAGCAGCGGGTCTGGGCCGAGCTCAAGAACATCCCCTTCGGCCGGACCATCGCGTACCGCGACCTCGCGCTCTCGCTGAACGCGCCCAGCGCGGTGCGGGCGGTCGGGGGTGCCAACGGCGCCAACCGCGTGAGCCTTGTCATTCCCTGCCATCGCGTCATCGGCGCCGACGGCACGCTCACGGGCTTCGGCGGTGGGATCGAGACCAAGCAACAACTGATCGAACACGAACGAACCATCGCGGGAGACTTCCTCTGGAGCGCTTCACCTTCCGACCAAGCCCGCAGGTCTCGGCCCGCCTGAGCCTGCTGATCGCGCTGCTGTTCGGCGCGCAGCTGTCCGCGTGCGCACAGTCCACCGAGTCGCAGCGTTGGGGCGTGACATCCGCGAGCCTCCTCCAGCCGCCGGCGGTCAACGAACAGTTCCGCGGGCTCTGGGTCGCCACGGTCAACAACATCGACTGGCCCAGCGCGCCGGGCGCGCCCAAGAGCCAGCAACTCGCCGAGATCGATGCCATCCTCGACCGCGCCCAGCGCGCCGGGTTCAACGCGGTGTTCTTCCAGGTCCGCCCCACCGCCGACGCCCTCTACCGCTCGTCCATCGAGCCCATGAGCGCGTTTGTCACCGGCACGCAAGGACTCGATCCGGGCTACGACCCACTGACCGAGTGGGTCACCCGCGCGCACGCACGGGGCCTCGAACTCCACGCCTGGTTCAACCCGTTCCGCACCCGGCACCCGCGCTCCATCGGGCCCGATGCGCCGGGCCACATCAACAACACACGCCCCGACCTCGTGCGCACGCACGGGCCGTACAAATGGGCGGACCCGGGCGAGCCCGCAGCACGCGACCACTTCCTGCGCGTCGTCGGTGACGTGCTGAGCCGATACGAAGTCGATGGCGTCCACATCGACGACTACTTCTACCCCTACCCACCCGGGGGCTCGGCCAAAGTGCCCGAGTTCGATGACCGCGTCTCGTTTGCCCGATACCAGCGCGAGGGAGGCTCACTCAGCCGAAACGACTGGCGCAGGTCCAACACCGCGGCGCTCGTTCGCGAGTTGTACCAGTTCGTCAAACGCGAAGATCCTTCGGTGCTGGTGACCGTAAGCCCGTTTGGCATCTGGAGGCCCGGGCACCCGCCAGGCATCAAGGGCATGGACGCCTACGAACAGATTTTCGCCGACAGCCGGCGGTGGCTGCGCGAGGGCTGGGTCGATGCGCTCATGCCCCAGCTCTATTGGCCGATCGACAAGCCAGACCAGTCGTTCACCGCGCTGCTCGGCTGGTGGGATCAGCAGAACGTGCTTGCCCGGCACCTCTGGCCCGGGCTGAGCCTGACCCGCTCGGGGCCGGCATTCCCGCGCTGGCTGGAGGACGAAATCCCCCGCCAACTCCGCGAGTTATCCCAGCACCACGCCAGCGGGCTCTCCATGTTCTCGGCGTCTGTGCTGCGCGATCAGCCGCTGTTTGCGCGTTCGCTCGCGTCGGGCGCGTTCGCTGAAGCAGCGGTCGTGCCCGATGCCCCCTGGCTCGGCCTGCGCGCGCCCACCATCACCGGCTCCATCGAGCCGGGCCACGCGAGCGATACGCTCGTGGTGCGCGCATCAACCGATCCAGTCCGCTGGCTCGTGATGCGGCAGCGCAATTCGGGGGGAAGCGAAGTCTGGACCACCCAAGCCGTGCCGGGCTCCGAGCGACGGTTCCTGCTCACGGCCACCGACCAAGCGGTGCTGGTGCAGGGCATCCACCGCGCCGGGGTGCGCACGAATCGGTTGGCCTACGAGCGCCGGTAAGGTGCGATCAGCCGATGCCGTGCGCCATCGCATGCTCGATCAACTCGACGAACCGGTCGATCTCGCGGAGCGTGGTGTACACGCTCGGGCTGACACGCAGCCCGCGGCACGCCTCGTGCCCGATGCCTACTACCAGCAGGCGGTGCACGCGCCACAGCCAACTCGACAGTTCGATCGGGTCGAGCCCGTCGATTGCAACGTTGGCAATGCCGCCCGCGTGTTCGGGGTTGGTGTTGAACCGCACCCGGTCGTGCGCCGCCAGCGCGTGCATCCATCGGTCACGCAAGAACCGGAGCCGGGCGAGTTTGCGGGCCTGTCCGATGGCCTCGTGAAAGGCGAGCGCCTCGGCGATGGCCAGGAAGTTGGCCGCCGGGTGCGTGCCGATCTCCTCGAACTTGCGGATGTCGTTCTCCTGGCCCGGGTTCTCGGCGAACAGGGGCCAGAGGCTCTCGATGGAGTCGCGCCGAACGTACAGCAGCCCCGTGCCGTGCGGCGCGAACAGCCACTTGTGCAAGCTTGTGCCGTAGTACCGGCAGCCTAGATCGGGGAGCCTGTAGTCCATGTGCGCAAAGGCGTGCGCGCCGTCCACGATGACCGGGATGCCCCGCGCCTCGCCCAGTGCGCACAGTTCCTTTACCGGCAGCACCTGCCCGGTGAGGTTGACCATGTGCGCGCACAAGATCATGCGGGTCCGGGTCGTGATGGCCGACTCAAACCGGCGCACGACCTCGGCGGGGTCGTTCATCAGTACCGGCAGCGAAACCTGCACAAGCTTGATGCCGGCGCGGCGTTCCCGCTGGTGGAAGGCGTTGATCATCCGCGGGTAGTCCTGATCGCTCGTGAGCACCTCGTCGCCCTGCGAGAGATCGAAGCCGTGCTGGCAGATGTGGAGGCTCTCGGTCGTGTTGCGGGTGATCGCAAGCTCCTCCGCATCGACGCCCCACGCGCGCGCAAGGCCAGCCCGGATGGCTTCGCGCTGAGCCGGTGCTTCACGCCAAAGCGCAATCGGCGGCGGAACAGAATTCGCTCGGCTCAGGTGTCGAGCCATCGCGTCCTGCACGACCAATGGGGCCGGGCTCACCCCGCCGTTGTTGAGATTGATGAGGCCGCGATTCTGCGTGAACGCCCGCTGCACCTCGGCCCAGTAGTCCTCGTCGCGTGCGATGGCCGAGGGCTCGCCCGTAGCACCCGACAGCCGAGATGCCAGTTCAGCGGCGCTGGCGGTGCGCACGGGCAGAAGCGACGCAGCCGCGCCAGCGGCCACTGGTGAGACGATTACAGCGAGAGCTTGTCGGCGGTGCATCGACAAAGTCTAGTTGAAACGCAAGATGGCCGAGCGCCCTCATCCAACCGGATCAAGCCGGATCAAGCCCAATCAGGCCCGACGTCTGCGGCCGATCAGCCCCAGCCCAAGACCCGCGACGCCGAATGTGCCAGCGCCCGGAACGAGCACCGGATAGGCGCGGTACATCGCCCAGCCGCCCTGGCCCGGCAGCTCGGGCTCGATCAGCCGTAGCTGCACAAATCGGCCCGTCATCGGAGCATCAAAGTCGAACCGGTTGACGGCAAACTCGATCGCATTAGCCGGCACCGAAACCGACCCCATCGAGGTCATGCTCGCGAGGGAATTCCCGATGAACAGTTCGAGCGTCTTGACGCCGTTGTGGTGCTGAACGATGTCGAACGCATCGATCTGGACCGCAGTGTCGTACTCGTAGGTCACCACGACATCGGTGATGTCCACCACGCCCACGGTCTGGTGCAGCGTGAAGTCGCTGGCGTTAGCCCCGCTGCCCGGCGCCGCGACCGACGGGTTGATGATGTTGCCGATCCCGCTGTAGTCAAACGGTGCCATCACCGAGCGCGGGCCAGCGGCGGCGGTGCTCTGGCTGAGCGTCACCGACTGAGGGAACGAAATCGAAACAAGATCGTCTGCGTAAGCGGCACTGGAGGCGGTGACCAACAGAACGGCGATACCTCGGACGGTGTGGCTAGCGGACATGGTGCTCTCCCTCAGATGACTCGGACAGCCCGAAATGGCCATCGCGGCTCTATCTTGACTCCGCGAGGTGGCTCACGCAAGTCCTTTGTGAACACAATATTGCACGAAATCACATCCAACCCCTCAAAACCCTATCGGACGTTGCCTGGTCATGAGGAAACTCTGCGGGCTAAACGTGGATGAACGACAGGTGCAGCGTGGCGTGGCCCGATTGCAGCGTGCACCACTGCTCATGCGTGAGCTTGCCGAAGACCGGGCTGGGCTGGTTGAAGCGCTCGCCGGCCTCGATTCGTGCGAGCACCTTGCGCATCCGGGCGAGGCCCTGCTCGGTGGTCGTGGTCTCATTTGGGATGAGAAACGAGGCGCCCTTTGGCAGCTTGAAGCCCGGGGGCATCTTGTCCCCGCTGAGGGCCTTCTTCTTGAACATGAGGATGGCCATCCACCGCATGGGGGCGGGCATCTGCGATGGGAAGCCGTCGATCGCGCACTCTGCGAGGATCGAGATGTGTTCGAGAATCTGGCCTGCGGACCAGTTGCCGGTGGTCTTGAGCGTGCCCGCGTTGTGGGCTGCCTCGATCCGGTCGAGTTCCGCCGAGATATCAGCGAGCGATTTGAGGGTGATGTCCCGTCGCGGAGCGGCTTTGGTGTCGATGGGTGTGCTGGTGGTTGCGGTCATTTGTCGGCTCCTCTGTTCGCGTGTGAGCGCCAAAAAACAGCACCCGCTGTGACGCGGGTGCTGGCGCGGATAGTCCGTGGATGAGGCTTAGGCGCTGGCTGCGGATTTTTCGGCCTTCTTGCGTGCATCGTCGAGTGTACCGACGTACATGAACGCGGATTCGGGCAGGTCGTCGCCTTCGCCATCGCAGATGCGCTCGAAGGAGCTGATGGTGTCTTCGAGGGTGGTGTAGATGCCGGGGAAGCCGGTAAAGATTTCGGCGACGTAGAAGGGCTGGGAGAGGAACCGCTCCATCTTGCGGGCGCGGCTCACGATCAGCTTGTCTTCTTCAGAAAGCTCATCGACGCCGAGGATGGCGATGATGTCCTGGAGGTCCTTGTACCGCTGAAGGATGACCTGCACCCGGCGTGAGACGCGGTAGTGGCGCTCGCCGAGGATGGCGGGGTCGAGGATTCGCGATGTCGAGGACAGCGGATCGACGGCGGGGTAGATGCCCTTCTCGGCGATGCCGCGCGTGAGCACGACGAACGCATCAAGGTGAGCAAACGCCGTAGCAGGCGCGGGGTCGGTCAGGTCGTCCGCGGGCACATAGATAGCCTGCACGGAGGTGATGGCGCCCTTGTTGGTCGAGGTGATGCGTTCCTGGAGCTCGCCCATCTCTGTCGAGAGCGTCGGCTGGTAACCCACCGCGGAGGGCATTCGGCCCAGCAGCGCGGACACTTCCGAGCCAGCCTGTGTGAAGCGGAAGATGTTATCGACGAAGATCATCGTCTCTTTACCGGAGGCGTCGCGGAATTCCTCGGCCATCGTGAGGCCGGAGAGGGCGACGCGGAGACGGGCTCCGGGGGGCTCGTTCATCTGGCCGAACACCATGGCGACCTTGTCGATGACGTGGGCGGTCTTGCCGTTCTCGTCGGTGTACTCGGCCTCCTGCATTTCGAGCCAGAGGTCGTTGCCCTCGCGGGTGCGCTCGCCGACGCCGCAGAACACGGAGTAGCCGCCGAACTCGCGGGCGACGCGGGCGATCATCTCCTGGATGATGACCGTCTTGCCGACGCCTGCGCCGCCGAACAGGCCGATCTTGCCGCCACGGACGAACGGGCAGAGCAGGTCGATGACCTTGATGCCCGTGGGCAGGACTTCGGTATGGGGGTTGAGTTGGCTGAACTCGGGGGGAGCGCGGTGGATGGGCTTACGGCTAAGTCCCTCTGGAGCGGGGCGGTTATCGATGGGGTCGCCGAGCAGGTTGAAGACGCGGCCCAGCACACCCTCGCCGACGGGGACCGAGACGGGCTCCCCCATGTCGAGGCAGTCCATGCCGCGGCGGAGGCCGTCGGTGGAGCCCAGCGCGACGCAGCGGACGCGTCCGCCGCCAAGGTGCTGCTGGACCTCACCGGTGAGGGTCAGCTTGCCCGCGGGTGTGTCGGCATCGATGGTGACAGCGTTGTAGATCTCGGGCAGGTTGCCCTCGGGGAACTGCGCGTCGTAGGTCGAGCCGATGACCTGGGTGATGGTGCCTTTGGTGCCCTGCGCCATGGGGGGGAATCCTCGTCTTGAAGCCAGTGTGGCCCGCCGACTGTGGCGGGGGCTTTGAGGATAGGCCCTAACACCGGCTCCGGCGATGCTCGGTAGCGACGCAGCGGGCCATCGCACGGGGCGAGGAGCACCGCCGACTCGCTCGACGCCAGTGTTCGGAGCAAGGACCAAACCATTGGCTTACCATGCCCGCTCGCCCGCTTCTAGCTGGCCTCAGCAAGCCTCCAACGGACGGAGATTCCCGATGAAGATTCATGAGTACCAGGCCCGCGAGCTGCTCGCCGATGCTGGCATCCCCGTCCCGTCGGCCAAGGTCATCACGAGCGCCAACGAGGCTGGCCAGACGTACAAGCAGGTCGCCACCGACGCGGGCCTCGACCCGAACAACGGGCTGGTGGTCGTCAAGGCTCAGGTCCACGCGGGCGGCAGGGGCAAGGCGGGGTTCGTCAAGCTGGTTCGCTCGGCGAAAGAAGCCGAGGAGGCTGCCACGTTCATGCTCTCCAACCGGATGGTGAGCAACCAGACCGGGCCCGAAGGCATCGAGGTCCGCAAGCTGCTTTTCGCAGCCGGGGTGGACATCGCCAAGGAGTACTACTTGGCGATCACGACCGACCGGGCCACGAGGCGGAAC
>CAYGSG010000021.1:0-41340 GCA_964352615.1 uncultured Phycisphaeraceae bacterium | reverse complement strand
CGCCGGTTCCACCCGTACGAGGAACCGGCGATCGATGTGTACGAGCTGGCGGGCGTGCCTCAGCGGGGTGTGGGTCCTGGCCGAAAGTTGGTGCTCGATCAGCCCGCAACAGCCAGAACGCTCGCTGAGCGGTTGCGCGCGCACCTGCCCGAATCGCGCATCAAGCTCGCGCTGCCTGAGGCCGACGTGGCGGTCAGCACGCTGGGCGTGGTGCCGGGCAGCGGGGCCTCGTTTGCCCGCAGCGCGCGCGAGCAGGGCGCCGAGCTGATGGTCACGGGCGAGATGAAGCACCACGACATCGTCGCGTGCCTGCACGCTGGCTTGGGCGTGCTGCTCGCCGGGCACACCAACACCGAGCGCGGCTACCTGCCCCGCTTCGCCGACATGCTCAGGGAATCGCTGCCCAAGCTGGATGTGCGTGTGTCGGTGCAGGACCGCGACCCGCTGGAATCGATCTGACCCGCAACAAGCGGCTGGCGACGGGCTCAGTTGGTCAGGTCAGATGGCGGCGCTGGGATCGATGGCTGGCTGCCATTGAGGTCGAGTGTGCCGCGATCGCTGAACGCGATCTTGGGGCGGACGAGCTTGGCATCAAAGAGCGTGTCGGCGAGGGCTCCGGGCTTGGAGTACTCGATCTGCCCGCTGAGCGTGTACCGCGGGTTGCCGCCCGTGCCCAGCGCCTCAAGCGGCACGACCGCGGGCAGGCGGATGTCCTGGGTGCCCCCGGCGGGCAGCGTGCGCTCAGCGGACCGCGAGCCGTTGAACACGGTCTTGCCATCGACTTTGAGTGTGTAGTCCACCGCTCGCAGCGGCAGCGGTTCGTCCGAGGCATTGAACCCCGCGAGTGTGAATTCGAGCTTGAGCCCCTCGTCGGTTCGATCGACCAGCCTGGCCGACGAGACCTCGAAGCCCGGGCGTTCGCCCACGAAGAGCCCGCCCACGCTGCACCCGGTCAGGGTGCTCGCGCCGAGTGAGGCTGCCAACAAGGTTGTGTTCAGGGTTCGTCCCACGGGTCGGAGCGTAGCACAACGCGGGTCGGGCGTGCAGGGCTGCGCGAAGGCTCGGCATCAGGATTCAGCGAGACCCAGTCGTACCCCGACATGCTGTCGGGCTGGTTGATGAAGCCCGTGATGGTGTGCGCCTCGTCGGTGTAGGTGTGCCACCTGACCATGAGCCAGGCGAGCACCGCGCAGCAGAGCACCGCTCCCAGCTCGCCCGAAAGGCGTTTGCGGGCCACATAGAAAATAAACACCGAGAGCGCCACCGTCAGCACCTTCCAGAGCACCACCGAGGCGTGCCCGCCGCTCTCGATGAGCAGCCTGGCGACGGGGTTGGATTCCAAAAGCCCGGTATTTGTCAGGTATGTCATGGTGAGCACCAGATCAAAGAAGCTCATCACCGCCAGCGCCATCAGCAGCACCACCACCCTCGTTGAGCGGTAGTGTGTGCCTAGGAGCAGCTGGCGGAGGCTGGCCCGCTCAGAGGGCAGAACTCGGGATGTGGACCTACCCGCGCGGAGGTGTGTGAGAGCCATGATGAAGGTTGTCGATCGGCACACCCCGGCCCCCAAGCGAGCGGCACATCGCCGTAAGTCTTTTGTTGGATGTTGGTTGCGCCGGTTCGTGCGGATCGTTCCGAGGGCCAACGTCCACCCTGCCATCTGGCTGACGCTGGCGGCCTTGGGCACGTCTGGTCACGCGTGGGCGCAGAACACCGACAACCCGGTGTTTCCGGACGTTTCGCCGCTGGCCCGCGACGGGTTGGCAAGCGTGCCCGGTCTGGTGGCTGCGGAGAACTGGCCCGAGGCTGTGCGCACGGTTCAAGCCGTGCTCGATGAGCACGCCGATCGCGTGCTGGAACTGCCGGATCGGCGTGGTGTGTTCGTGCCTGTTCGCCAGCGCGTGCACGCAGCCCTGCTGAGCCGGGGCGAGTTGCTCGACCGCTACCGCCGAATCCAGGAGCCCATCGCCCTCCTCAAGCTTGAGGCGGGCGAGCACGCGCTGGTCGAGCACACGATGTTCATGACTTCGGCTGGCTATGAGGCCACGCTTCGTGTCGCCGAGGACCACCTGCGGCACGCGCGGTTCGAGGCGGCCAGGCTGTGCGTGCTTCAGCTTGCCGACCACCCCGACCACGCGGGCGAGCGGGCCATTGCCGCTGCAACCGTGCTGCTGAACATCGATCGGTTTCTCAACCGAACCGAACTGCGAGAGACCGCCCGCGCATGGGCGGGCGACGCGATCGAGCCGGGCGCCGCGATCGACTGGCCCGAGGCGGCCACGATTCGTGCGTTTGATCCGGCGCTGCCCGCGGGCGATGTTGACATCAGTTCGCTCACGGGCGCTCCGCTGCGAACGGTGTCGTTCGGCGAGCGAGCCGTGGTCCATCCCGCTCGCAGCGCGGGGATGGACATCATCCCGCCGGCGTGGGTGTTCCCGCTGGTCGTCGGCGACCGCGTGTTCCTCAACGACGGCTACCGGGTGACAGCGTTCGATCGCTACTCGCTGCGCGCGGATTGGGTCAGCGAGTTGTCGCGTGAATTTGACGTCGAAGTGCAGTCGATGCGCCTCAACGAGCCGACGAGCATCGCGCACGCGCCGGGGCTGCTGCTCACCGCGACGGGCGTGGTCGGCGATAACGGCGAGCGCTGGGGCGACCCGAGGCTGCACGCGATCGATATCGAGACGGGCGAACGCCGCTGGGCCATCCGTCCGGTTGATCTCGATGACCGGCTGGGCGGTGCCATCTTCCGCGGGCCTCCGATGATCGAGGGGGACATCGCGGTCGTGCTGGTGCGGCGCGCCGACCCGACGCTGCGCGCCACGAGCGTGTTTCTGGCTGGAATCTCGCTGGCCGATGGCTCGGCGCGGTGGGTGCGGAGCATCGCCAGCGCCGGTTCGGTGGGGTACAGCCGAGAGATCGCTGCGGGCGACTGGCTGACGATCGATCGCGGCGTGGTGTACATGACGGACCGAGCGGGCGCGGTGGCGGCGGTCGAAGCGGCCAGCGGGCGCACGCGGTGGCTTCGGCTGGATACTTCGCCTCCTCGCCGCAGCGGCGCGCGGGTGATGACCTGGGCGGTGCAGCAGCCGATCGTGCAAGCAGAAGACATTGTTGTGCTCAGCAGCGACCGCAGCCGGGTGCTGTGGATCGATCAGCAGACGGGCGAGCTTGCGGGCTCGATCGGCGCGCCTGCGCTGGACGACACGCCGCAATGCTTGGTTCGTGTAAACGATTCAACGCTGGCTGTTGTGAGCCACGGCCAGCTCGGCCTGGTGGATGCCGACCCGCAGTTGGCCGAGGCCGCGCCACCAAGGTTGACCGGGAGCCTCGATGAACAGGGGCTCACGGGCCGGCCGTTTGCGATCGGCGGCCGGCTGCTGGTGCCCGTCGAGGGGGCGCTGGTCGTGGTGGACCCGGCTCAACCTCGGCTCGGTGAACGCATCGCGATGGAGGGCACGGGCAACGCCATCGCGATTGAGAGCCAGTTGCTGATTACCGATGACCGCGCGGTTCGTAGCTACCTCGTGTGGGAGGTCGCCGAGCGCGTGCTCCGCGAGCGGCTTGCAGCCGAGCCTACGAATCCCGAGCCGGCGCTCACGCTCGCCGAACTCGCGTTCAGGTCGGGCCGGTCCGAGTCGATCATCGGCGCGATCGACCACGCGATGGCGGTCAACGCGGAGCAGCCCGAAAGCCCGCAGCGCGAGCGCGCGTACGAAACCGTGCTGAACATGCTGGAAATCGGCGGCAGCTCTTGGGTCTATGACGGCCCCGCGTCGCGCGCCAACGCGGGCCTTGCCTTCAGTGGGTTCGAACTGCCCGAGCAATTGCTCGAACGGCTCGGCTCGCTGGCTGATGCGAGCCAGCAGCGGGTGAGCGTCGCGATGCTGACGGGCCGGCTGGCCGAGGCCCGCGAGCAGGCGGCCCGCGCGGTCGGCGCGTACCAGAGCATCGTGCTCGATCCAGAGCTTGCGGCCAGTGTGTGGTCGAGCCGGGCGCTGACGATCGGCGCTGGCCGAGAAGCGACGAGGCGACTGCGCGAGGTCATCACCCGGTTCGGCCCCGGCGCGTACGCCGAGTACGAGGCGCGGGCCAAACGCGAACTGGTCTCGGCAGGTGGCAGAAGCGATCCGGCTTCGGTCGCGGCGCGCTACCCCGTGGCGTCGGCCGCCGCCGACGCGTGGCTGCGGGCCGCGGACCAGTTCAACGCCGCAGGCGCGAGCGGCGACGAGCTCGCAGCCCTCGACGCGGGCACGCAGGTCGTGCTGCTTCGTGCGCAGATCGGAGACCCGGTCGCGCCGGACGTCGCGGGCGAGATCGCGGGCCGAACGCTCACGCGTCTTGTCGAGTCAGGCAGGCTCGCATCGGCGCGCCGCATGTTCGAGCAGTTCGAGCAGTTCGAGCAGTTCGAGCAGTTCGCGGGAGATTCGCAGCTTGTGCTGACCAGCGGCGGCGATCCGGTGGATGCTGCGGCGCTGCTCGCAGATGTCGGCCAGCGGCTGGGCCAGCGCGGCCGGCTGCCCGAGGTCGGCGCCACGCTCGGCTCAACGCCTCAGATTCTCAAGGGCTGGCGTCTCGCGCTGCCGATGGCGGGCACGATCGCGGCAAGACCCGACGACTGGATCACGATGGTCGATGACTCTCAGCGGTTGCTCGGCGTGTTCGAGCCGGGCCGTGACGGCGTGACGCTCGAGCGCCGGTGGGAGCGGCCGTTTGATGTCGTGCCTTATGTGCTGCACGCGGGCGAGCAGCGCGTGCTGGTGTATATCGAGGGCGACGCGGGCCGGCACTTCGAGATGATCGACGCGGTCAGCGGCCAGAGCCTCTGGCGTGTTGGTCCGGTCAACCCGATGCTCGATGTGGCGGTAGACCCACGAAGGCGCGGCGGGGGGGGCGGGGGCGTGCAGACCCCGCTCGACGGCTGGCGCCAGCCCGACGACCTGCTGATCGCGATGGATACCCAGACGCTCGTGCTCGCGGCTCGCAACGGGATGGTCGCGGCGTTCAGCCTCGACGACGGCCGGCTGCTTTGGAACACCGAGTTCCCCCTCGATCGGGTGGTCGATCTGAGCGTGGCCGAGGGGCAGGTCGTGGCCGTCGGCGACAAGGCGACCGGCCGGCGGCAGAGCGAATCGCGCATCCTGCTGCACGAAGCGCGCACGGGCGAGACGATCCACCAGATCGGCGAGCTTACCCAGCCGTTCAGGTGGGCTCAGCTCACCGATCAGGGCTTGATTCTCGCGGGGGTCGATGCCGGGCTGCTCGCGGTGCGTACACGCAGCGGGGCCGCAGCATGGACCGCGCGCGAGAACCTGCTCAGCGGCACGTTCGGCGCGTGGGTGCTCGGCGACCGGCTGCTGGTCGTTGGCGCGGAAGGCGATCTCGCACTGGGCGACGTCGCCACCGGGCAGTTCGCAGGCCCGCTGACCAAGGGCGACAACCGCGGCGCGTTCTCCAGCCTGTCGGCGTGGCGCGATGGCGAACGGGTGGTGGTGGCGTCGGACCTGGGTGTTTGCATCTACCACCCGGATGGCAAGCTGCTCGCCACCGATGGGCTGGTGGGCTTGGCCTCGCTGCTCATGCCCGCTGCGGGCGCGGGCGTGACGCTCATCACCGAGCGCGACCCTGTGCGCGCGGTGTCAGGAAATCTGGGCTACCGCGTTCGGCTCATCGACACGACCAACGGCAAGCTGATGGATGCCAAGCGGCTGAACTTGCCAGAGCCGCCAGCGTTGACGGCGCTGCTCGACGGCATGGCGATTATCTCTACGCCCAGCATGAGCGTGGTGCTGCCGCTGGGGAAGTGAACGCGGTCAGAAGCCGCGTTAGGCGAGCGTAAGACGAACAGGCTTTCCGGGCCGGCATGCACCAAAGGTGCGCTCCAAGCCCGTTCGTTCGAGCCATCGAAGAGCGCGGTCCGGTTCGGAGAAGTTGCAAAGCCGCCATGATCCGGTTGGTGTGTTCAACATGATGACATGTTGATGAACGCTGTTCCATCGAATACTAGGATCGACCACCGCTTCATTTGCACTCAAGAAGCAGCTTTGCACCTTGTGATCCGATCGGTTCGATCGGGCGAGGAAGGTCTCAGTTATCTCCATGTTGCCGAAGCTATCGACTGTTGCCGTTCGGCCTTGTCCCAGAAACGGCAGGTCTACTCGGGCCACAGCAAGCAGGCAGGGCACGATGATTCCCAGACCAACAGGAACGGCGGCGATCAAGATCGCGAGGCCATCGCGCGAGTGCCGATTGGGATTCGGATCGATCAGAAAGAAGTATGTAGCGATCCAGATAAGGGTCAGCAAACCGCCGACAACGAAGCCGAGCCCGCATAATGCGCCGGTGTTTGATTCGTGCAACCGCAGGCCGCCATTCGCCGGAGGAGGCCGAACCGAAACCCCATAGTTGGGCATGAACGAGACCATCGCATCACGAATTATCTCGGTTGTGGAGAGCCAGGGATTCTGCATGGGAAGCGCCCCTTGACGCTCACTCCACCTCGCCCGGGTCTTGGCCGGCTTCGATGGCTTCGATCTGCCGACGGCGGCGCTCATGGCGGCCGCCTTCAAACTCGGTGCCGAGGAACACCTCGACGATGCGGTCGATGACCTGCTCGCTCAGCAGGTCGCCCGACAGGCACAGGACGTTGGCGTCGTTATGCGTGCGGCTGAGCTGAGCGGAGAGTTCATCGCTGACCAGCGCGGCGCGCACACCGGCGACCTTGTTGGCGGCGATTGACACACCGATGCCCGTGCCGCAGATAAGGATGCCGCGCTCGGCTTCGTGGCTGGCGACCGCTCTTGCCACCCGGCTCGCGGGCACGGGGTAGTCGCAGCGCTCAGGGGTGACGCCCGGCACGAGGTACGCCTCGTGGTGGTGCAGCCTGAGCCGCTCGGCGAGCCGGCTGCAAATATCAAACCCACGATGGTCGGCGCCGATGGCGATCTTCAAGGCACAAGCTCCGAGAGGCGCTGGGCGATCAGTTCGCGCAGCCGGGCAGCGGTGGCGTCGTACACCTGTTGCGACAGGCCCACGGGGTCGGGCACGTCCTGGCCCTCGGGGTCGAGCAGCGCGAGCTTGGATTCCGCAGAAGGATCCAGTGCGAGCACCGCTGAGCCGTGATGACGGCCCATGACAAAGATATGCGTCGCGCCCGCGATCATCGACTCGGTCAGCGGCCTTGATCGATGGTCGAATCGGTCGATCGAGAGTTTGGCCAGCGCCGGGCCGATCTCCGCCGAGGCCGCGTGGCCATCGCCCGCCGAAGCGCCCGCGGACGAAACGCTGATGGGCAGCCCGCCAGCGATGGAGCCGAGCTCGGCTCTTTCGATCAGGTCACGGGCGATCGCCTCGGCCATCGGGCTTCGGCAGGTATTGCCCGTGCAGACGAACAGCACACGAAGGCTCAGCTTGCGGTCGATGTGTCGCTCCTCTACCGCTCCGACGTGTTCCACCTTGTACCCACCCGTGCGGAGCAGGCGAACGAGGGTCGAGGGCAGGCCGATGACCGGCCCGTCGTCGAGGATGTGGTCGATGCCCGCCGCGGCGGCTGCGTCGATCGCCGCTGATGGATCGCGATCGGGCGACCAGCCCGCAGCAGCCAGTCGCTTGGCGACGATGGGCACGCCTGCTTGTTGCAGGAGGTCTAAAGCCACGCCGTGGGCGGGCACGCGGAAGCCGACGGTTTCGCCCCGGCCATCGGGCGAAGGGCCAACAATCGCGCCGGGCTGGGGCGAGAGTCTGCTGGCAGAGCCGGTGTCGGCATCGAACGCGAACCGCACCGCGCCCGGCAGCAGCACGCGCACAAGCCTGCGATGGATCGCCGAGGTGATCGGGAGCGCTTCGAGGACGGCTTCGGGGCTTGGTGCGTGCCAGGTCAACGGCTCGCCCGGCACGCCGCTGGGGCTCGGGGCGAGTTCGTTGAGCCGGGCCAGGGCCTCGGCGCTGTGGGCCGAGGCAGCCAGGCCGTAGACGGTGTCGGTCGGCAGGATGACGAGCTGGCCGTCCCGCAGGCCTTGGGCGGCGCGGCTGATCGCCTCCGAACGCTCGGCGGCGGACATCGAACCCAAGGTGGCGTGAACGGTCGGCATGGTGGCAGCGAGTATGGCGGCGGGGGCAACGCGAGGCAAATAGGCCGCGTTCAGGCCGATCAGGCGGGGATGAGATGGTTTATCGTAGTTTGTACGGTTCTGTTCGTCGAGCGATCGGCTATTCTTAGATCAAGCCCGAGGGCGAGTTGGCCGCAACTCCCTACGCCGAGCGCCCGAACAGTAGTTCGGCGGACCGGCTTGCGGGCTGCCAGCAGGCCGCTCTTGCTGCGCGGTGCCCGGTGGTACCACGCGCTGGCGGGCCGGGTGTCCCGGTCGCGCTCGGGCAAGAGCGGGTTCAAGTTCGGGGGGTTTCTTTCAAGGGGGGTTCGGAACGCCGGGACAAGCATTCGCCGCAAGCGGGTTTTACTTACCCGCCCGAGCGACCAGCACCGGCCTCCGGGTCACGCAGCGGGCCTCGCGCCCGCAGGAGTTGCGACCGATGACCATGACAACAGCTAACACCACACACGACACACGACTTGCGGCACAACGCCGGGCGTTCACGCTCATCGAACTGCTGGTGGTCATCGCGATCATCGTGCTGGTGATCTCGATCATCATCCCGGCGCTGGGCGGCGCGCGCGACGTTGCGCGCAAGACCTCGACCAAGTCGCTGATGACCCAGCTCTCGACCTCAATCGGCGAGTTCCGCAACGACCACGATGGCGCGATGCCCGGCCTGTTCACACCGGCCGAGATAGGCGATGCCAACAACGCCGCGTTCGGCCTGACCGCGATGGAAAATGTCATGCTTGACCTCTACGGCGAGGAGGCGATCGGGAACGGCACGGACACCATCACCCTCGATCCCACCGCCAGCGGCACCGGCATCGATGTCGGACTCGACCTGCTGGGCGCGGGCGACCACATCCACTTCGCTCCACCCGCGACCAGCTTGGTCGCCCAAGAGAACCAGCTCGGGACCATCGACAAGCGGCTGCCGGATCTTGTGGATGCGTTCGGCAACCCGATCATCATCTGGGTCGAGGACCCGGGCGCGCCATCGACGCCGCTCGACGTGGACGATGTCGCGCAGATCGACTCTGGCACACAGCGCTCGCGCTTCTACTGGAACTCGAACGCGGCGTTCCTGAATGTGCCGGTGCTTGGCAAGACCGGCGCGCAGCAGTTCGCCAACAGCATGATCAGCACCGGACCCAATGGCGGCGACCTGCAGGAGGCCATCGCGGCGATCACGGGCGATCCCGCTTCGCCCACGCCGGTGGGCTTTGATGTGAACAGCGTGCTGCCCGCCAAGTCGCGCGGCTCGTACGTCATCCAGAGCGCGGGCAGCGACGGCATCTTCTTCTCGAAGAACGAGCGCGGCGGCAAGTCGCTGCCCATGGACGAACTCAAGTACGCGTGGAACTTCTTCAAAGCAGATGGAACCCGCATCACCGATGAAGCGGACAACACCACGTCGGAGGACATCATCAGCGGGTTCAACGATCTGATCGTCAGCGGCAAGTAACGCCGCCAACCGCTGGGCCGAGTTCGTGCGATTCGCTGGGTGTTTCGCAGGGCGAGGCGCATGACCCGAAGACGCGTACGGTGGGGTGGGGAACCACACCAAGGCTGGATGCTGGGATCACGCTGGGAACGCGGGCGCCGCTGTCGCGGTGGGCGCTCGCCAACCCGGCGCCGAAGAACGTCCCGTCGCGGCCATCCGCAACGGGCGGGCTTGGCTTCTGCCCGGACTGGGCTGCGGCCTTGATCGAGACACACCCGGAGCGTCCGGCACGGTGCCGGGCGTTTCTTTTGCGCCCAGTACAGTTTTTGCGCCCAGTACAGCTTTTACGCCCAGCAGATTTTTTGTGCGCAGCGCAGTTGCGTCGGGCTGGCATCGGTGGGACGCTGATGACGTGTTGATGCTCGGCGATGATCCGGTGCTGGCTTCGCGCGTGCCCACGGGCGCGCGCCGGGCGATGGCGGTGCTCGGCGCGTGGGCGCTGGGCATCGCGATGGTGGGGTGGTTCTTTGATGCGGGCGTGGTGCTGCCCGCGTCGGTGTGGGCCGGTGGTGCGGGCGTCGTGATCGCCCTTGCGCTGCTTGCCCGCGAACGATGGCTTGGCGTGTTGCTGCTTGTCGCGTGCGTGCTGCTGAGTGGAGCATGGACGAGCCTGCGCTGGTTCGAGCCGGCGGGTGCATCGCTCGCGGCGCGGCTCCCCGTTGATGTGGGCACGGGCGCAGGGACACCCATCGAGCTTCGTGGCATCGTGACCAGTGAGCCGCGACTGACGAACAAACCGAACGGCGCTTTGGCCCACGTCGCCCGGTGGTCGGGCCAGTTTCAGATATTCGATATCGAGGCGCGAAGCGTGCGATCGGCGAGCGGCTGGGAACCCACGAGCGGCACGCTGACCGTGCTTGCGGGTGAACAGCCAGCATCGGTCGCGGGCATCGAGCCCGGGCGAACGGTGGAGATCGTCGGTCTCTACAGGCCCGTGCGAAGGCCTATGAACCCCGGCGCGTACGACCACCGCTTGTGGAGCGCCGAGCGCGGCAAGGTGGGCACCCTTGTGATGGGCACGCGCACGCTCGATCCTGCGGGCGCGACGGTGAGCCGGCTCGACCGGGCCAGGGCGTGGGCATCAAAAGTAGCTGGCGCCGCGCGGCAGCGGAGCAAGCGCGCGGTGCTCGGGGAATCGCAAGAACCAAGCAGCGCGCGCGCCGTGGTCGGCGCCCTCGTGCTGGGTGAGCGCGAAGCGGGCGACAGCGAACTGCGCAGCGCGTTTGCGCGTCAGGGCGTGGCGCACCTGCTGGCCATCAGCGGGTTTCACTTGGTGCTCGTGTGCGCCGCTGTGCTGTTCGTGGTGCGCACGCTCACCGGCGGGCGGTGGGGGGCAGCGGAACCGATCGCGGTGGCGCTGGTGGTCGCGGCGTACCTGGTGCTTGTTCCGGCGAGACCGCCGATTGTGCGCTCGGGGATGATGGTGCTTTCGCTGCTCATCGCGCAGGCGTTGGGCCGGCGGCACCACGGGCTCGGCGTGATCGCGTGGGTGGGCATCGCGATGCTCGTTTGGCGGCCAACGTGGCTGTTCGAGATCGGGTTTCAGTTCAGCTTTCTCATGACCGGGGCGCTCATCTGGCTGGGCCGGCGCGTGGATGCCCGGCTCGCGCGGCAGAAGCTTGATGATGTGCAGGTGCCGCCGGATGTGTTCGACCGCAAATGGTGGTGGGCACTCGTGCGCACGCCGGTGTCGGCGGGGCTGGTGTGCTGGGGGGCGGGCGTTCCGATCGTCGCCGCCCGGTTCGGCTGGCTGAGCCCGCTGGCGGTGCTGAGCACGGTGGTGCTGCTGCCGATTGTTGCAGCGGTGCTCATCGTCGGCGCCGCGTCGGCCATGCTCGCGGCGCTGGGGCTCAACGTGCAGGCGTCGGGCCTGCTCGAAGCGATGGCGCTGCCCGCAGCGGCATGGGTCGAGACCATCGATAGTTGGTCCTTGTCGCGCCTGCGCATCGCGCCGATACCCCGTTGGCTTGGCTGGGCCGGAACCGTTCTTGTGCTGGCGTGGATGGGCGCAGCGGCCGCGCACCGCAGGCTGCTCTTGGCTGCGAGCGCCGCTTGGCTATTGGCGGCTATCGGCTCATGGAGCGCACCGTTTGTGATGGGTCCCGAGGCGACGATCGACACCTTCGCGGTGGACGATGGCACCTGCATCGTCGTTCGCAGCCGGGGCGAGGCGCTGCTGTGGGATGCGGGGTCGATCGACCCCGCGATTGGCGTGTGGGAACTGCCCAGCGCGATGCGCCGCGCGGGCATCGGCCGCGTGCGCACGGCCATCGTCACCCACGCGAACTTCGACCACTTCAGCGCCCTGCCCGATCTCGCTGGGCCGCTGGGCCTCGAACGGGTATTGGTGTCGGATGCGTTCATGTCGCACGGCAGCGAGCGCTCGGTCAGAGCGTTGCTTGATGAACTCGACCATCGGGGTGTCACCGTCGAGACGATCAGCGCGGGCGATGAACTCGCGATCGGGTCGTGCACGCTCACCGTGCTGCTCGCGCTGCCTCCAGAAAATGCGAAAGCGGTCAATGACGAGTCGCTCGTGGCGGTGCTCGAAGCACCAGGCGGCGGGCGTGTGCTCTTGACGGGCGATATCCAGGCGCCGGCGATGCGCGCGCTGCAAGCAACTGACGTGCGCGCCGATGTGCTCGAGCTGCCGCATCATGGGAGTGTGCATCCTGATGCTGTGGAATTCGTGAAGCGCGTTGGGCCGAGCGTGGTGCTGCAATCGACGAGTCCGTCACGGGCCGCCGATCCGCGCTGGGCGGGTATCGCGGGCACGAGTGTGTGGCGGACGACCGCCATCCACGGCTGGTCGCGCGTGGAACTTGGAGCGGACACGATTCATGTGCGGTCGATGCACGGCCCGCGCGCCACCGTCAGCGTTGGCCCGTGATGCGTCCGATCTCGGCCCGGTCGGCCTCTTCTTGATCGGTTCTCATGTTGCTGATCAGCAGGTTGAGTCCGTTGGCTGGAATGCCGCGCCGTGCTGCGTTCCAGAGCAGGTCGCGCGCCCAGCCCGAACGGGCGTCGGCCGGCGTGAGCTTGCGGTAGAGCTGGAAGGTATCGGCGGCGCTGCCCTGTGTGCTGGAAGCGAAGAGCGCGGCGCGCGCGATGCTCGGCGTGATCTGCTCGGGCTGGTCGCGCAGCATGGCGCCGGCAAGCCGAGCCACCCGGCTGTGGTCGCCGCGCAGGCTCATCGCCTTGAACAGCGTGACCCAGTCCTTCGCCGCCGCAGCCTGCTTGATCTCATCGGCGAGGTCCACCACGGGGCTCAGGGGCAGCTCGGCCTCGGGCAAACGCCTGGAAACAGGGCCCAAGCAGAACAGCGCATCGCCAAAGACCGCCACCCGGCCGGGCGGGGTCGAGACGGTCCGCGCTGCTGCCGCGAGCGGGGCGGTGCTCAGCAGCCGGCCCGCGAAGGTGGGCGTTGGCACGAAGCCCGTCAGCCCGGGCTCCTGCACCGCGCCGACGTACGCGAACGCTCCGCGTTCGATCCACCGCCCGCCGATGGTCTCGCGCTTCGAGGCGAACAGCATGGACCAGGAGTGAACGAAGTGAACGAGCGACGGGCTGACCATCAGCGGCACATCGCCCGCCAGACCCCGGCCCGGCTCAAGGTCGAAGAACTCGGCGTTGCCCGAGGTGTTGACCAGCGCGAGCGCCCCGGTCTCGCCGCCGATGCCCGAGTTTGTCACGGCCCGCCACACCGCCAGGCTCTGCGAGGGCTCGTCCGAGAGTTTGACGTCGGTGAACGAAGGCTGGCCATCCACCAGCGCGCCGCGGAGGAGGTCGGCGGTAGCGGTGCCGTCCCACTGGTTCCACGGGTCTTCGGAGCCGTAGGCATCGAAGATCCACGCCGAGCGCGGCTGGATGAACAGGCTGCACATCGCCATGTACGCGCTGCGGGCTTCGTTGCCAAAGATCTGCGAGGCCCACGCCCACCTCCGGTCGTCGGCGTGTCGGCCCACGAGGTCGGTCAACGCGAGCGTGTCGTTGTCTGCAATCTTGACCCGCGCGGGGTCGTTGAGGCAGATGGTGATGGCATCAATCGCATCGCCGATGATCTCCCAGGGCAGCCCGATCTGCGTGGCCCAGCCCGAGGCGGCGGCCGACAGCATGTCGGCGTGCGCGCGATTCGTTTCGTGATCGATCGGGTTGTCCAGGCTGTCGACCCACACGATGGGCAGCGCCCGGCCGATGCCCAGCGCCAGCGCCGCGGTCCAGGCCGGGTCGGCTTCGTCTGCGATAACCACTCCCGGCGGGATCCACCCGCCCTGGCTCCAAGTCGCGACGAGCTGGTCGGGGTCAGAATCGGGCGCTGCCCACGCGCCGGCCTGCAAGCGTGCGATAGCCCTTCGGCGTTCTTCGCCGCCTGCGGGGAGTGTGGGCGCGGTCTCGGGCGTCCAGCGGACCACCTTGGTTGGCTTGAAGCCGTGGGCGAACCTGCCGATCGCCTGCGATGCCCAGACGCTGCCGTCGTCGATGAGCACGGGGAACCTTCGATCGGTGTTCCAGGTGCCGAGTGCGGCGGCGTAGGCCTCGGGCGAATCCACGATCACCAGCGTCGGGATCACACCGATGCCCGAGCGCGGCAGTTCAGCACGCCGGCCGAGCATGACCTGCGGCGGGACGTTGACCTGCTCCTGAGCCGTCGCCGCGATGGGCGAGCTAAGCAGCAGCAGCGATGCGAGAATCCGGCGAATCGAAGTAGCCATGTTCCAAGGGTATCGGCGATGGGCCGCCGACCCTTCATACCATCGCTCCATGGCCTCGATTTGTAGAGATGGATTCTTGCGGGCGGCTACCGAGGCCCGCCGAGAGCACCCGGATGCGGTGCTCGCGGTGCCCGTGGCGGTTCGGCTGCTCGCCGATCAGCTCACGCCCGCCGTCGCGTACCGCCGAACCGTCGCCGACGACCCGCGCGAGGCGCCCTCGTTCCTGTTCGAGTCCGTCGAGAGCGGCGACCGCGTGGGCCGGTACTCGCTGATGGGCGCTTCGCCGGTGCTCGAGGTCTCGGCCCGCGACACCCGCGTCACGCTGACCGACCACCTCGCGGGCAGCGAGACCGCGTTCGACCTGCCCGACCCGCTCAGCGTGCTCCGCGAGCGGGTGCGGGGTGTGGTGCTGTGCCGAGCGCACGCTGACACGCACGGCCGCTCGCTTCCCGCGTGCGCACTGGGCGGATGGTTCGGCAGCGCCGCATACGACACCGTGCGCTACGCCGAGCCCCAGCGGCTCAGCCGGGACCAAGCGCCGCCCGACGACCGCGACCTGCCCGAGATGCACTTTGGGCTCTACCACGGCGTGACGGTGTTCGACCATGTCGCGAGCGTGGTGGACGTGGTTCAACTCGCGATGATCGCCCCGGGCGACGACCCGGAGATGGCGTATGGGCAGGCTGTCGCGGATGCGGAGTCGCGCGCTTCGCGCATCGAGAGCGCGGTCAAGGTGCTGCCCGCGGGGCGCATCGGGCCGGATCGGGCGCCGAGCGCGATGGAATCGAACATCACGCGCGCGCAGCACGCCGACATGGTGGCCCGAGCCCAGCGGTACATCCGAGCGGGCGACATCTTTCAGGTGGTCGTCGGCCAGCGGTTCGAGCGCGTTTCGCAGGCCGACCCGTTCGATGTGTACCGAGCTTTGCGGAGCGTCAACCCCAGCCCGTACATGGTGTACCTCCAGTCGCGCGGCTGCATTCTGGTCGCATCGAGCCCCGAGATTCTCTGCCGCGTGCGCACTGGAACGGAAGGTGCGCGCGTGGTCACCAACCGCCCGCTGGCGGGCACGCGCAAGCGCGGCAGCACGCCCGAGCAGGACGCTGCACTCGCCGCCGACCTGCTCGCCGACGACAAGGAACGAGCCGAGCACACCATGCTCGTCGACCTCGGGCGCAACGACGTGGGCGTGGTCGCCAAGCCCGGCACCGTCAAGCTCGACAAGATCATGGAGATCGAGCGCTACAGCCACGTCATGCACCTCAGCTCGACCGTGACCGGCGAGCTGCGCGAGGGGCGGGATGCCTGGGACGCGCTGCGGGCGGCCCTGCCCGTGGGCACCATCAGCGGGGCGCCCAAGATCCGGGCTATGCAGATCATCGACGAGCTCGAACCCATCCGCCGAGGGCCCTACGGCGGGGGCATGGGCTACGTCGATTTCGAGGGCAACATGGACATCGCCTTGGCGCTGCGCACGATCGTGGTGCCAACCGACCAAGCCCGGTGGAGACCCGAGACGGCCAAGGGCGAACGCGGGTGGACCTACCACGTGCAGGCAGCGGGCGGGATCGTGCTGGATTCGGTCGCCAGCGACGAGTACGACGAGACGGTGAACAAGGCGGCGGCCCTTGGCCGGGCGATCGACGTGGCCGAGGAGGCCTTCGCCGACCATGAGCCGCAGACGCTGGGCTCGACCCCCTGATAAAGCCTGAGCCGGCCTGCGAGTTGCCAACCGGTTGTTCCAATATTGGTGTTGAGATGGTGCCGATAAGTGCTTCTGGATTCGGCCCAGAGCGGATATGCTCAGGGCATGACCAGCAGCGATTCATCCAGCGATTTCCATTCAGGCGGTTCCGCGGTCGGGGTGATCGAGTTCAAACCCGCCGCTGTCAAGCCCAAGCCCAAGGCTCCCAAGCTGTGGCATGTGGTGCTGGTGGATGACGACGACCATTCGTACGAGTACGTCATCGCGCTGGCATCCAAGGTCTTCCGCAAGAGCGTGACCGAGGGGCTGGAGATCGCCAAGACGGTGGACAAGCGCGGCCGGGCGATCTGCATGACCACCCACCGCGAGCTGGCCGAGTTGAAGCAGGAGCAGATCCACAGCTTCGGTGCTGATCCGCTGATCGCGTCTTCGGCCGGGGCGATGTCCGCTGTGTTGGTCCCAGCCGATGTCGCAGACGACTGAGCGGCCAGCGGTGCGTGATGCCGCTGGGTGTGCAACACTCTGTGCATGAGCACGCAAGCCAACAGGCCGCTGGCGATTATCACAGAAGAACTGGACGAACAGCCCGCAGCGTGGCTCGGCGCACGCTGCGAGGTGGTCCGCTGCGCGCACGATTCGCCGGAACTCTTCGGCCTGCTGGCGCGGGCATCGGCGCTGGTGGTGCGCACGTACACCATCGTCGATGGCGAGTTGCTCGATAAAGCGCCGGGCCTGAAGGTGGTGGCGCGTGCGGGCGTGGGGCTTGACAACATTGATCTTGAGGCGTGCCGAGCGCGGAACGTGCGTGTGGTGTCCACGCCCGGGGCGAACACGCGGGCGGTGGTCGAGTATGTGCTTGCGATGCTGCTGGACGCGACAAGGCCAAGGGTGTTCCTTGATGCAGCGCTGGGCATGGGCGAGTGGAAGTCGCTTCGGCGAGAGCTTGAAGCGCCGCGCCAGCTCGCGGACATGACGCTGGGCATCGTGGGCCTTGGCCGAATCGGGCAGCAAATGGCGAGGGTTGCCGCAGCGCTGGACATGCGGTCGATCTACCACGATCTGGCGGAAATACCCGAGGATTGCAGGTTCGAAGCTGTACCCGTAAGCCGCGATGAGCTGCTCGAACGGGCGGACGCGATCACGGTGCATGTCGATGGTCGGCCCGAGAACCGGGGGCTGATCGGCGCTGCGTGGTTCCGGCAGATGCGCACGGATGCGGTGTTCATCAACACCAGCCGGGGCATGGTGGTGGACGCGCAGGCGTGCGCCGAGTTCCTGCGGGCCAACCCAGGTGCGCAGGCGCTGCTGGATGTCCACGAGCCCGAGCCGATCGATGCTGCCAGCGAGCTGCTGGGGCTGGCCAACGCGCACCTGTCGCCGCATATCGCGGGTGGCACGCGGGCGGCCAAGCTCGCGATGAGCTGGGTGGTGCGCGATGTGTGGCGCGTGCTCAATGGGGATGAGCCCGAGCACGCCGCGGTGTAGCGGCTAGCTCCGCCGAAGCTCCTCGGCTTCAAGCCGGCGCTGGTCCGCCTGGGCGTAGCGATTGAGCACAACAGGCAGCAGTGCGCCGGTGAGGGTCGCTGTCAGCGCGCCGGGCATGGCGAAGACGAACCAGACGTGGAAGGGCTGGCCCATCACGAGCGCCGCGACGCCTGCGAGGGCGAAGATCACGCCTAACGCGAGACACGCGACATAGAACCCGATCACGAGCTTCTTGGCCTTGCCGCGCGGCGCCAGGGTGCCCGCGAGCGGCCCGCCGATGCCCCCGACGACCACGCCGATCCCGCTTCCGACGATGGCTCCGACAAGGCCTGCGGTGTTGGAATCAAACCATGCGGCGGTTTCTGCGATCATGACGTGTTCTCCTGGCTGGCTGATGCGGAACGTGCGATTTCGAGTATCTGCTTGGCGTGATGGCCCGTGACTTGGCCGCGCTCGACGAGGTCGCCGAGCAGGTCGCTCAGCGGGTCGGCGGGCCGGCCCTCGATGAGGGTCTTGAGCCGGGCGATCACGCGGTCGAGCCTGCTGCGGATGGTGGGGTAGCTCACCGAGTAGTTCTTGGCGAGGCCCTTGAGCGAGCCGCTCTCGAGCACCAACTCGACGATCAGGTCGAGATCGTCCGTCGGTAAACGGTAGAGGACGTGTTTCTCGGCGGTTGATTGAGCGGTCGAATCTTGCATATTGTGTATCTTTGAATCAATACTATTCAACAACATAAACAATGTCAAACAATAAATTGATATTGTTTATGTTATCAACAAAAACGCTGTCCAGACGCCGTTAGGGGGGATCGAGTCGTTGGGCTAGGCTTGGCGGATGGTCCAACTCGGCGTCAACATCGATCACATCGCGAGCGTTCGCCAGGCCCGGTACCGGGGCGATGCTGCCCAAGTGGGCGTCGTTGAGCCCGACCCGGTTCGAGCAGCCCATGAGGCTGAGCTTGGCGGAGCCGACGGCATCACGATCCACCTCCGCGAGGACCGCAGGCACATCAACGACCGCGACGCCCAGCGGCTGCGCGAGCTGGTGCGGGTGAAGCTGAATCTGGAGATGGCCGCCACGGCGGAGATGGTCGCTATCGCACGCAAGCTCAGGCCCGACACGGTGATGCTCGTGCCTGAAGGCCGGATGGAGGTCACGACCGAGGGCGGGCTGGATGTCGCCGGCCAGCTCACCCGGATGGGTGAGGTTGTGCGTGAGCTGCACGGCGATGGGATGCTGGTGTCGGCGTTCATCGATCCAGAACCGGCCCAGATCGAGGCCTCGCACGCCTGCGGGTTTGATATCTGCGAGGTCCACACCGGTCCCTACGCCCACGCGTGGGCGGATGCCGGCGGCGATACCCGCAGGGAGGGGCTCAAGGCGGCACTGGCCGCAGTTGACAGGGCTGGCGGGCTCATCCGCACTGCGGGCATGCGGTTCAACGCGGGCCACGCGCTGCACTACCACAACGTGCAGCCCATCGCGGCCCTGGAAGGCGTCGAAGAACTGCACATCGGCCACGCGATCGTCAGCCGGGCGGTGTTCGTTGGGCTTCGCCAAGCGGTGGCGGACATGAAGCGGCTCATGGCGCAGGCAGAGGGCTCTTGGGGTCGCGCGTGAAAGTTCTTGGTGCCAGCGCGAACGTAGCCGTTGGAGCCAGCCGGGCTGGGCACTAGACTGGCGTATGGCGCGGACTCCTTTACCAGCGAATGACACCATCCAGCACCTCGAAACCGCGATCGCCGGAGACGGCCTCGCGCCTGTCAAGCCCGGTCGGCCCAGACGCTTTGCGAACTACGCCTCGTCGCTCAAGTTCTTGGACAGCCGGGTCAACGTCGAGCGCGTTCGGCCCAAGAACGTCGAGCCCGAGGTGTTCAAGCTTGACCGCATGCGCGCGATGCTCGGCGCGATGGGCGACCCGCACCACTCGCCCCGTTGGATCGTCCACGTCGCGGGCAGCAAGGGCAAGGGCTCGATCGTCGAGATGCTCTCGGCGTGCCTCGGGCCGCAGGGCTGCGGCTACACCGTCGGCGTGTTCACCAGCCCGCACCTGATCGATGTGCGCGAACGCATCCGCATCGGCAACGACTGGATCGATGAGCAGGACTTTGTCTCGACGCTCGGGCATGTGGCAGCCGCGGCCGCGGTGATCGAGGACGAGTTCGGCCCAGCCACCTACTTCGAGCTGCTCACCGCAATGGCGATGCGGTACTACGCCGAGCGCGCGGTCGATGTCGCGGTCTTCGAGGTCGGCCTCGGCGGGCGGCTCGATGCCACCAACGTCATCCGGCCGACCGTTTCGGCGATCGGTTCCATCCAGCTCGAACACGAGACCATCCTAGGCAGCACGCTCCAAGCGATCGCCCGCGAAAAGGCCGGCATCATGAAGCCGGGCGTCGTCACCATCGCGTTCGATCAGGACAAGGCCGTGCTCGATACCTTCGAGACCGTCGCGCAGGAGACCAGCGCCGAGCTGCGATTGCTGGGCCGCGACGTCGACTTCAGCTCGCGCTTCGAGTCCACGCCCGAGCTTGGCCCGCACACCCGCGTGTGCCTGTCCAGTGCGCGTACCACGTTCGAGCACCTGCCCGTGCCGCTGAAGGGCGCGCACCAGTCGCTCAACTGCGGGCTTGTGCTGGCGGTGCTCGATGAGCTTCGCGCGCACGGGCTGGAATCGCCCGAGCGGCAGGTCGCGCTCGGCCTCGAGAAAACGCTCAACGCGGGCCGGCTCGAACAGGTGTGGGACGAGCCGCGCATCCTCATTGATGGCGCGCACACGCCCGAGAGTGTGGAAGCGACGATCAAGGCGATCGGCGCGCACATGCGGTTCGATTCGATGGTCGTGGTGTTCGGCTGCGCTGCGGATAAGAACGTCGATGAGATGCTCCAGCGGGCCGCCATCGGCGCCGACAAGCTGATCCTTACGCGCACCAGCAACAACCCGCGCGCCGCCAAGGCCGAGGACCTGGGGCGACGGCTCGAATCGCTGCCCTCGATCGGCCCGCGGATGGCGCAGGTCATCCCGGACGTGCGAGAGGCGGTCAACACGGCTGTGCGCGCGGTGGGGCGTGACGATCTGGTGCTGGTCACCGGCTCGTTCTACCTCGCCGGCGAGGTGAAGAAGCTGCTGCAAGAGGCAAAGAACAAGCGGGCGGGGCAGAAACCAGATCAGCAGATCGAGGCCAAGGACTAAAGGCATACCACCATGAAGACTTCAGTGTCGATCGTTGCAGCCGTATTGCTCGCAGCGTCGGTGTGCGGTGCGCAGAGCGAACTGCCGGACAACGCGGAGGATGCGCGCAAGCTGCGGGACGCGGTGATCGCGTGGAGTCAGCACCTGCCGGATGAGAACAGCCAACTGATCGATCCCGAGGTGTTGGCTCCGGTGGCGGAGTACTTGGAGGGCCAGCAGTGGCCTGACACGGGAATCAAGCGGCGTTCGAGGAGAATGTGGGGACCCGCGACGGAAGGAGCGGATGCCTCTCTCACCAGCCTTGAACAAGGGGCTTCATGGCTCGCGATCGCTTTCGAGGTTGATCGGCCGGACTTCGTAGAGCAACTCGCAACCATCGATGGCGCGATGGGAGTTGAGTCTCTCCAGTGGTTTGCGTTCGACGGGGATGTAGACACCTCCGGCTTTGATCTGGAGAGATGGTCTGATGAATGGCATCAGTTCCTGATCGACACTAAGTATCTTGAGCGAGTAGCCAGGTACTCGAGAAACCTCTATACAGAGCACATTAACATGGGTCTCGGCGGAGCCAGGGACATGGCGCGGCTGCTGACTTGGGTGATGAATCGCAATCTCAAGTCTGGCGAGTTTGGTTCAGCGATGGATCAGAATCGCACTCTTGCCATTATTTCGCGCAGCTGCTCGTTCTCGGGCTTGCTCGGCATGTTGACAAGCTGGGCCGTAGAAGGCCTCTGTTGGAGCAGAGTCTTGCACAATGTGGAGCAAAGAAGCGATGAAGAGCTGGCGGCGATCGCAGAAGCTCAGAGACAGATGCCATCCGGGCACTACCTGACGGGCCTGCTCGGTTCGCACATCGCTCGGCTTGAGGCTTGGGAAGCAAGCGCGTCCGCGGACTGGGAGGGATACGAGGACGTTTCATCATCCGCCGTCAAGACGATCATCGCGAAGCGGGACGACGTCAAGGTCGAGATCATGGATGCGCTTCGTGCCGAGCTGGACCTGTTTAGAGCAGACGCTGCCGGAGATCACAAAGCGGCACAAGACGCGCTCCTTCGACTCGCTCGCTGGGACCCCTCAGAGATGGGGACATTGGCAAGGATGCATCCCAAGAACGTCCTCATGCAGTCCATCTCGTTCTACAGCGAGTCGCCATCGAGCTCGCCGGTGCTCGGTGCAAGCCGGTTGGCGCGGGCGAAAGACAGGGCCATGTACGTCGTCGTCGCCCTCCACCGGCACAAGCTCGCGCACGACGGATGGCCCGACTCACTCGACGTGCTGGTGCCGGCGTACCTAGACGAACTGCCGATGGACCCGCACGACCCCGAGCGGGGCTCGATCCGCTACCGGGTGAACGAAGACGGCTCGTGCATGCTCTGGTCCGTCGGTCCCGACGGCATCGACAACGGCGGGGCGGTTGATCCTGAGAGCCCGAACAGCCCCGGTGAGAGCTTTGATCTGGTGCTGTGGCCTACGGACTGACTGCCCGCGCATCGAGGGCGGCGTTGATGCCGCCGAGCATCATCTCGACCGAGATCGCCACCAGCAGCATCCCCATGAGGCGCTCGAGCGCGATCAGCCCGCGCTTGCCGAGCCTCGCCGAGAGCCAGTTGCCCGCGAGCAGCACGCCCGCTGCGCCCGCCCAGGCGATGACGACCGAGAGCGTCCAGGTGAGCCAGCCGCCATCGGTCTGCCCGCTCATGAGCATGACCATCGCCAGCGCCGATGGCCCGGCGAACATGGGCACCGCCAACGGCACGATGAAGGGCTCGCTGTCGCCCTCCGCCTCCATGCTGAGCTTGACCGATGGGAAGATCATCGGGATGGCGATGAGGAACAGGATGAGCGCCCCGGCGATGGACATCGCGGGCGGGGAGACGTGCAGCATGCCCAGCAGCCACCGGCCCGCGTAGAGGAACGTGAGCAGGGCGAGCAGGGCAAAGAGCAGCTCGCGGCGGAGAACCGGGCCGCGCCGCTCGGCGGGCAGCCGACCGAGAATGCCCGCGAAAACCGGGATCAACCCGAACGGGTCGATGATGAAAAACAGCAGGACAGCGGTCGAGAGCATCTGGAGCCCCTTAGGGCGATCGTACCCACGGGGCGGGACCACTACAGTGGCTCACCATGGCTTCTGAACCCACCGCACCTGATGCCGCTGTGCCCGCTGCGCGCGGCCCGATGGACCACCCGCACCGGTACACGGCGGCGCTCGCCGAGGAGATCGAAACCCGCTGGCAGCAGCAGTGGGCCGATACCGGCGTCCACCGCCAGCCCAACCCGGGCGAGGACGGCTTCGACGCGGCTAAGCCCAAGTTCTATGTGCTCGACATGTTCCCGTACCCGTCTGGGGCGGGGCTGCACGTGGGCCACCCGGAGGGGTACACCGCGACGGATATTCTGGGCCGCTACAAGGTGATGACGGGCCACAACCTGCTGCACCCGATGGGGTGGGATGCGTTCGGCCTGCCCGCCGAGCAGTACGCGATCCAGACCGGCGTACACCCAGCGATCACGACGCGCAAGAGCATCGATAACTTCCGCAGGCAGCTCCAGCGGTTCGGGTTCGGGTACGACTGGGACCGCGAGTTTGGGACCATCGACGAGGGCTACTACCGGTGGACGCAGTGGATCTTCTTGCAGTTGTACAACTCGTGGTTTGATGCAGCGCACAACAAGGCACGGCCGATCGCTGAACTCGAAGCAGAGTTTGCTTCGGGTGCGCGCGCTGTGCGGTACAACGCGCAGGCTGCCGAGGTTGCCTCCGAGCAGCGCGGCGAGGTGCTGGGCGCGTGGGGCTCGCTCGATCGGGCTGCCAAGCACGCGGTGCTGGCTTCGTACAGGCTCGCGTACATCGGCACGCAGACGGTCAACTGGTGCCCCAAGCTGGGCACGGCGCTGGCGAATGAGGAAGTTATCGACGGGCGGAGCGAGCGGGGCGGGTTCCCCGTGCTGCGCAAGCCGCTCCGGCAGTGGATGCTGCGGATCACGGCGTACGGCGACCGGCTGCTCGACGGGCTCGCGGACGTGGACTGGCCAGAATCGACGCGCATTCAGCAGGCCGAGTGGATCGGGCGGAGCGAGGGCGCGCAGGCACGGTTCGAGCTGGTGGAGCCGCCTATAGGTTGCCCAAGCCGCATTGAGATATACACCACCCGGCCCGACACGATGTTCGGCGCGACGTACATGGTGGTTGCGCCCGAGCATCCGTTGGTCGATGCGGTGCTCGATGCGCCCGCTGACGAGACCGAGGTAGCGGCGCTGCGGAGCTACGTTGAAGCCGCGCGCAATCGCAGCGATGTCGAGCGACAGGAGAGCAAAGAGAAGACGGGCGTGTTCACGGGCGTGCGCGCGGTCAACCCCGCGACGGGGAAGAAGATCCCGGTGTGGACGAGCGACTACGTGCTGATGGGATACGGCACGGGCGCGATCATGGCGGTGCCGGCGCACGACCAGCGGGACTTCGAGTTCGCCGAGGCGTTCGGGCTGGAGATCCATGATGTCGTGTATCCGCCCGCGTTGTTTAGCGCGTGGTGGCTCGGCACGCACGCGAGCGATGAAACGCTTCGCGCGGGCGAGGGTGACGAGGCGGGCTGGCTGGGGCCGATCGCGGACTTCATGGGGTACGTGGCGACCAACGACATCAAGCCCGCCGGCTACGCGAAGGCGTGGGAACTCGTGCGCGACAGGCCGAGGCACCGAGCCGACGCGAGCGCAGCGCCCAAAGACCGCGCCGCGTTTATCAACGCTTCCATCGCCGAGGCGCCGGGCAACGCGGGCCAGCGGCGCGGCAGCGTGCGCATGACCTGGCTGGAAGCGCTCGAAGATATTGGCTTTGGTTCGGTAGAGGAGTTCCGCGCGCGCATGGCTGCGCCCAGGCGCAGCAAGCGGCTGGGCGAGGCGTTCACCGAGCCGGGCCGGGCGATCAACTCGTGCAACACCGAGCGCGTCGATGGCGGCGTTGATCTCAACGGCATGGGCACGGCCGAGGCCAAAGCTGCGATGACTCAGTGGCTCAGCAAGAGCGGGCACGGGCAGCGCAAGATCAACTACCGTCTGCGCGATTGGCTGTTCAGTCGTCAGCGGTACTGGGGCGAGCCGTTCCCGGTCGTGTTTGATGCCCAAGGCCTGCACCACGCGGTCGGAGAACACACCCTGCCAGTGGTGCTGCCCGAGATGGCGGACTACCAGCCGATCGAGAGCGACGACCCCAAGCCGCTGCTCGCCAAAGCGACCGGCTGGCTCGAAACAACAGCGGGTCAAGCGGGCGTTGACGGGCTCGATGCGAGCGCGAAGGTGATGCGCGAGGCCAACACCATGCCCGGCTGGGCGGGGAGCTGCTGGTACTACCTGCGGTACTGCGACCCGCACAACGCCGAGCGGTTTATCGGCGAAGAAGCCGAGCGCTACTGGCTTGGCGAGCACGGCGTGGATTTGTACATCGGTGGCGCCGAGCACGCGGTGCTGCACCTGCTCTACGCGCGCTTCTGGCACCAGGTGCTGTTTGATCTCGGGCATGTTTCGAGCCCCGAGCCCTTCCGCAAGCTGTTCCACCAGGGGTTGATCCTGAGCCACGCGTTCCAGCGAGACGACAAGAGCCTCGTGCCCGTTGATGAAGTCGAGGAGAGGGCCGAAGGCGAATTCGTTCACACGCCCACGGGCGACCGCGTCTACAAGACGATCGCCAAGATGTCCAAGACGCTCAAGAACGTGGTGAACCCGGACGACATCATCGCGCAGTACGGCGCGGACACGTTCAGGCTGTACGAGATGTACCTCGGGCCGCTGGAGGCGAGCGCGCCGTGGAACACGGACGACATCATCGGGCTGTACCGTTTCCTGCAACGGGCGTGGCGGCTGATGGTCGATGAGAACACGGGCGAGCTGGTGTTCCGCGATGAACCCGACGAGGGCGTCGAGAAGAAGCTGCATCGCACGATCGATAAGGCGGGCGCCGATATCGACCGTCTCGCGTTCAATACGGCAATCGCGGCGCTCATTGAGTTCGTCAACGCAGCGACCAGCGCCAAAGGGCTGAGCCGCGATCAAGCGGACCGGTTTGTGCGCGCGCTCGCGCCGTTCTGCCCGCACATGGCGGCGGAGCTGTGGGCCAAGCTTGGGGAAAGCACGCCGATCGCGCACGCAGCGTGGCCAGTGGTTGACCCCGCGATGCTCAAGGACGATGAGGTCGAGGTGCCCGTGCAGTTGATGGGCAAGGTCAAGGCCAAGATTATGGTCGCGGCCGACGCCGACGCCAAGACGCTGGAAGCGATCGCGATGGCTGACGAGCGCGTGATCGAGTTGCTCAAGGGCAAGACCGTGCGCAAAGTGGTGGCGGTGCCCGGTCGAATGGTCAACATCGTGGCGAACTGACGTTGCTGTCTATTGGCGCTCATGACGAGCCGCGACTGTGAGGGAGCGGTCTTCATTCTTCAGAGACCAACCCGCTCCCTGACTTCTCGCGGCTCGTAAGACGGTGGTTGCGAGAGCGGAAGTTACTCGAACGCGATCGGCACGCGGGCACGCTGAACGGCCCACGTGGAGCGGTGCTCCCACCAGAGCACGCGCTCGGGCACGATCTCGTCTGGTTGGCCTTCGACCGCATCGATGGTCTCAAGCGATACATCAAAGCCTGCGCCACGCAGCGCGGTGGTCAGCGAGGTCCATGCCTCGCTTCTGGGCTCGACCATGCAGAAGACCGGGCCGCCAGAACGCAGGCCCTCGAAGCGCCAAGGTTGATCCGGCTTGTTGATCGCGGCCAGTGCGGTGCGAGCGATCGCGGGCTCCATGCCCGCCACGCGGAACTGCGCCCGCCCGGCTTGGGCAAGCTGCAATGCTTCGATGGGTTGGTCGATCAGGGCCGGGGTATCTGCTGGATTGGTGACATCAGTTGCAAGCTGGACCGGCTCGGGTGCCACGACCGGCGCAGCGGTCGCATCAAGTGGTGCATCCGCGTTGTTGGTCGGCTGGTCGGTCGCCATGCGCGTCGGGCTCACCGTCGAGAACTTCGCCATGAACTGCTGGGCGAAGATCACCACGCCCGAGACCACGGCGAGCCCGGCGGCGGCGGCGAACACCGCAGCGGGGATGCGCCACGTCCGCTGCTGACGCACCACTACGCCCGGCGACTTGCGCAGGTTCACCGGCGAGGTCTCGTGCGCCTCTTGCTCCAGCAGCATCTCGCGTTCGAGCAGCGGCTCAAGCCGGCTGAACATGTCTGCGGGGCACATCTGGTCGCCCAGTGAGCGGAGCATGTCGCGGTCGTGCTCGATCTGCGCGAGCGTCTGCCCGAGCACGGGGTCGCGTGCGAGAATGCTGCGGGCCGACTCGGCCTTGGCCTCGCTGAGCTGGCCCTCGATCAGGTCGCACAGCATCGCCTCGTTGAGCAAGCCCTTGCGCGCACCGGGATCGCCCGCGTAGCCGGGGGCGCGCTCCGACGACCGGCGGTCGTGGCCGCTGGGCTGGTTGTTGGCAGCGTCTTGGTTGTCGTTGGGTGTGTCGGTCACGGTTGGTCTGCTTCTAACTGGCGTGGCTTTTTATCAGGGCTCATCTGAGAACGGGCTCGGGCTCGTGTCGGAGTTGAGCGAGGACAGTTCCTTGCGGAGGGCGGCACGGGCGCGAAAGAGTCGGCTGCGAACGGTGCCGGGCGCGATACGCAGCACCGAGGCGATCTGGGCGTAATCAAGCCCCCGCACGTCGCGGAGGACCAGGATGGCCCGCTGATCGTCGCTGACGCGGGCGAGGCCCTCGATCAGCCGACTGCGGGCATCCTCCAGTTCGACGCCCCGGCTGGCCGCTGGTTCCCGAGATTCTGCCGACGCGACCACGCTACTCGGACCTTCCCCGGCCCCGCCCTCGCCCCGGGCCCGGCTGCGGTGGCGGCGGGTGCGAAGCTCCGACAGGCAGGTATTGGTCGCGATGCGGTACAGCCAGGTGCTGAGCAGCGACCGCTGATCGAACCCTCGGAGGCCCTGGATGGCCTTGATGAAGGTGTCCTGGGTCATGTCGGCGGCCAGTTCGGGCTCGCCCATCATGCGCAAACAAAGTGTGAACACCCGGTCTTGATGGCGGCTGACAATGCCCTCCCAGGCGGCGGGGTCGCCGGTGCGGGCCTTGGCGATCAAGGCCCAGTCGTCGCTCTCAGCGTGGTAATCGGGCACGTTCGCAATGCTACACGCAGTTGGGGCGGCGGCGGGGCCAGCCGAAGACCAGCAAGCGGGCAAGCCAGCGGGCTCTGAAGAACAGCAGAGCGCCGACGAAGGGCCAGAGGAGATACGCGAACGCCAAGATGACCGGCGCGGCGTAGTGACGCCCTCGGTGCTCGTTTCGAAAGAGCAACTGGATCGGGCTTTCCCAGCCCACCGCAACCAGATACAGCACCAGCAAGACAAAGCCAAGAGTGATCAACAAACCGGCAGCGCGGAAGCTCGCTGTCATGCCAACGCACAGGCGAGCCCGAAAGACGCTCGCGGGCAGAGGACGACTTTGCTCGGGCGACGTGGCAAGCCGAAGCCCGCACTCGTTGCATCGGACGCGTGCATCGATGAGATCGAATCCGCAGCGGGGACAGGTGGTGGCGAGCGTCGCTGGAACGATGCGGCTTGCCAGCCAAGGGCCGAGCCACCAGAAGAACACGGCAACCCCGATCCACCAGCCCGCTGGCATCAGCGAGCTAAACATGTATTGCACGCTGTGGGACTGCGAGAAATCAAGGTAGCGGAAGCTGTAGAGAGCAACGCTGCCGACGATGCGCACGCCCTGTAGCACGAGGCCCAACGCAGCCAGTCGCAGCACAGTCACGACCGTCGCCCTGCGTCGCGCGATGTCATGTGCGGTCAGCATGGTTACTCCCGCGCGAGCCAGTACGCGATGGGTTTTGTTTTGGCCAGGAGCACCACGCTCACGACCAGAAAGATGCAGAATTTGAGTGCCTCGGTAGTGACCCACGCGCTGAACTGATCCGGGTTGTCTAGCCAGTAGCGGTTGAACGTGACGTAGTCGGCAACGAGACGCAGCACAATGTACCCGAGCCACGCCAGAATCGCGAGCGCCCCCAGACGCAGCGACGGCACGAGCAAGTCCGTGACCGATAGGACTTGGGCCGCCTGTTCCTCGGGCTCCTTAGCAGCAGGTTCAGCGCCATCCGGCACAAGCCACTCGGCGATCGGCTTGGCAAACTTGGTCACGATGACGAATGGCGCGAACGCGAATGCGATGTGTACCAACCACAGCCACTGAAACGGGTCGTCTCGGATGCTCCTGGAGACGATGGCCGAGACGAGGTTGATGCCCGCGTAGAGGCCGTAGGCCGCGATGGCGAGAACGCCACAGCGGACGATGGTCAGCGCGGTCAGCCTGCGTCGTTGAATCTCGCTTGCGGTGATGGCCATGCCGTCCATCGTACCGACGCCAGGCTCCAAGCCGAAGCCTTTACGCTGCCGAGGACGAGGCCTTGGTCAGCTTCTTGGCCTGTTCATCGTCCACCACCAGCACATCCACCGTCGGCGCATCCTTGAGCGGCTTGCCCTTGGCGTCGGTCAGCGGCGTGCCGTCGAGCGTGGTGATGATCGGGATGGGGTGGGCCTTGTCGTGCTCGGCGAGGGCGGCTTCAAGCTCGGCCTTCTTGGCATCATCAAGCTCGGCCCACTTGCCACGCCCCCGGCACTTGGGAAAGTTGCTGCACCCGAGCCACGGCCCGCGCACGCCGTTGCGGAGGTTGAGCATGCCGCCGTCGTTGGGGCACTCGAGGTCCGTCACCAGCGGGGGCTGGCTGGGCGCGTTGACGAAGCCCTTCTTGTCGATGTTGAGAATCAGCCCGAAGTTCTGCGGCTCGCCCTCATGCGTGAGCGTCGCCAGGAACGGCCCGAACCGGCCGTTGCGGCGGACCATCGGGCGGCCGGTCTTGGGGCACTTCACGTTGACCAGTTCGTTGGGCCTGGGCTTGCCGTTGCGATCAACGGGGCAGGCGTAGGTGCAGTCCGGGTAGGTGCTGCACGAGAGGAATCGGCCGTTCTTGCCAAAGCGGTAGACGAGCGAGCTGCCACATTTTTCGCAGCGGTATTCCTCGGGCGCGGGCACGGTCTCGGCCTTGGCGTGCTTGAGCAGTTCATCGGCGCGTTCGAGCGCTTCGGTGAACGGGCCGTAGAACCGCTGCAGCATGTCGATCCAGTCGAGGTGCTCATCCTCGATCTTGTCGAGTTCGGCTTCCATCTCGCGGGTGTAGCCCACGTCCATGATGCGCGGGAATGCCTCGACCAGCTTGTCGGTCACGACCTCGCCAAGGTCCGTCGCGTACATGCGGCGGTCCATCAGCTCGACGTACTTGCGGTCCTGGATGGTCGAGATGATCGAGGCGTACGTCGATGGCCGGCCGATGCCCTCGCTCTCGAGCACCTTGATGAGCCCGGCCTCGGTGTAACGCGGCGGTGGGGCGCTGAACTTCTGGTTGGCCGCGATGTCGAACGGGTGCAGCGGCTGGTCCTGCTTGAACGACGGCAGGTTCAGCTCGTCGCCGCTGGTCGGCACGCCGCTCACGCGGTAGTGGCCATCAAACACCAGCGTGCGACCGGTCGCCTTGAAGACGGCTTGTTTGTCGGGTTTGGCGGCCTTGGGGCCCTCGATGCGAACAGCCGTCGAATCCCACTCGGCGGCGGTCATCTGGCACGCGACAAACCGCTCCCAGATCAGCGTGTACAGCCTGAGCTGGTCGGGCTTGAGCGCGCGCGCCACGCGGTCGGGCGTGCGCCGCGGGTCGGTCGGGCGGATGGCCTCGTGGGCCTCCTGCGCGGCCTTGTTGGAGCTTGAATAGAACGTCGGCTTGTCGGGCAGGTACTTATCGCCGAACGTGGACTTGATGTACCCGCGCACCGCATCGACCGCTTCCGAGGCCAGATGCGTCGAATCGGTACGCATGTAGGTAATCAGGCCCACCGGCCCCTCGCCGGGCACTTCGATGCCCTCGTACAGGCCTTGGGCGGCGCGCATGGTCCGCTGGGCGCCGAAGCCAAGGCGGGTCGAGGCCGCCTGCTGAAGCGTCGAAGTAATGAACGGCGGTGTCGGACGACTCTTGGTGCGCTTGGTCTCGATCGATTTGACGGCATACGCCGAAGACGGGTCGGCGGTGCCCACCAGCGTGCGCTTCCAGTGCGCCGGTCCGTGGCCGTCTTTGTGCTCGGTGACGCTCGACTCGATGTCCTTGAGGCCGCAGGCCTCGGCAACGGCGCGCACCTGCGGCACAAGGTCGTTGTCATCCGGAGTGGCGAACGTATCGGCGGCCCGCTGAAGCCGAGCGGTGATGCCCTCGCGGGTCATGTCGTCGGCGGGGCCGATCAGTTCAGCGACGGGCGTGCGCGGGTCGAAGGCCTTGCCCCCGAACTCGACAAGCTCCGCGCGGACGCCGCCGTTGGCGGCGAGCCACGCGTTCTGCGCCTTGATGGTCGGGCCGTTGCCTTTTTCGTCTGTGTTGGCGAGCAGCGCCGACCATTGCGGGCCGAGCTTGCTCGCCGATGCTTCATCGAAAGAGAAGTTCGCGGTGACCGACCAGTGCTCATCGGGCACGAACGCGCGGATCTCTCGCTCGCGTTCCGCGACCAGCCGAACCGCGACTGACTGCACCCGGCCCGCGGACAGCCCTCGTGCGACCTTCTTCCAAAGGAGTGGCGAGACTTGGTAGCCGACGATGCGGTCGAGAATCCGCCGGGCCTGCTGGGCGTTGACGCGGTCCTCATCGATCGGGTGCGGGTTGGCGAACGCCTTGGCGATCTCGGCCTTGGTGATGGCTGGGAAGATCACCCGCTTGGCGTCGGCGGAGCTGATGCCGAGCTCCTGCGCGAGATGCCACGCGATCGCCTCGCCTTCGCGGTCAAGGTCCGTTGCGAACCAGATCTGTCCGCCGGTGCTGGCGACGTCCTTTGCGGCCCGTTTGAGGTCGTTGACGACCTGCTCCTTGCCGTCGAGCACGACGTACGTCGGGGCGAATTTTTTATCGAGGTCCACGCCCGGCACCGGGGCCTTCACCCCTTTGGGCGACTTGGCGGGCAGGTCGCGCACGTGGCCGATCGAGGCCAGCACGACGTACCCATCGCCCAGGTACTTGTTGATGGTCTTGGCCTTGGACGGGCTCTCGACGATCACGAGCTGCTTGCCCTTGGCATCGCCCGCTTTGTAGGTCTGCTTGCTGCGTCCAGCGGGCGCGCGCCGACCCGACGCCTTTTTAGCCGTCTTCTTCGCAGTCTTCTTGGCGGCTTTTTTGGTGGTCTTTTTGGCCATGGGCGGTGGGTTCAGCTCTCGTCACGGACTCATCGGGCAGCCGGGGCGTACAGGTTGATTCGGGGCGTTGTTCGCCCAAGCCAGCACAGCGATCGCGGCCAGAGCCAATGGAGCCGCCCCGAGCGAGTCAAGGCGCAGCCAGCGCCCGGTCGCCATTTTCATGTTCGCGACACCTATAGAAGCTTGAAAAAGACCGAAATACCGATCAAAAACCGCACAAACAAGCTTGGCAGGCTGCTATGACGCTGCTTGGTCGGCTTGTTCAAGAGCCGCCGCGACCAACTCGACCCAGCGGGCCGCGTCGTCTGGGCACAGCCGAATCGACGCTCGGCCCGGAGTGAGGCGTTTGATCCAGGTCCGCTGCTTCTTGGCGAATCGTCGGGTCTCGATCTTGATCTGCTCGATGGCATCTTCGAGTGAGCCCGGGCCCTCGAAGTGGCTGATGAGCTGCTTATACCCCAGCGCCTCGCGCGCGGTCGGCCCAAGCTGTCCCGACTTCCACAACTCTCGGGCTTCTTCCACCAGACCGCTGGCGACCATTTCCCGCACGCGAGCGTTGATCCTGCGGTTGATCGCCTCGACAGGCCAATCCAGCACGACTAGCAGCAGGCCGCCACGCGGGCTGGAGTCCCACTGCGTCTGAAGTTCGCTGATGGGGGTACCGGTTTGCTGGTAGACCTCGATGGCGCGGATGGTTCGCCGGCGGTCGTTGGGGTGGATGCGCTGGGCCGCAGCGGGGTCGATGGTCTCAAGCCGCGCGCGCAAAGCAGGACCGGGCTGGGCCTCAAGCCTTTCGCGAAGCTCGGCATCGGGCTCTGGCCCCTCGAACAGCCCATCGAGCAGCGCCTTGATGAACAGGTGCGTGCCCCCGACCACGATCGGCAGGGCGCTTCGCCCATGGATGGCCTCGATGGCGGCGTTGGCCTCGCGCAGCCACTCGTGGACGGTGAAGGTCTCGGTCGGCTCGCGAATATCAATCAGGTGGTGGGGGGCCTTGGCCTGCTCAGCGGGCGACGGCTTGGCGGTGCCGATGTCCATGCGCCGGTACACCTGGTAGGCATCGGCGGTGACCAGCTCCGCAGGCTGAGTTCGGCTTGCAAGGTGCTCAGCAAGCCCGAGAGCGAGCGAGGACTTGCCGCCTGCGGTGGGGCCGATGATGACGGGGACAGTGCGCACAAGGGCAGGATAGAAGGGTGGAGGCGAACACAGAGGCGCGGAGAATCAGAGCGGAGGTGGAAACAAGTGTGGCATGTAGGAGTGGACTACGTCAATGCACATCCTCCCATAGGTCCCAATGGTCCCGCCGGTCAGTTATGCCCCGCGTGACATAGACACGGCCAGCGTCGCCGATCATCAGATTCAGGTTATCCGCAGAGCCGAACTGCATCACGAAGTCGAACGGCTGTGGCCGTCCGTTGTCATCGATCTGGCAGGCAGGACCTTGGATCAGGCAAGGCCAGCCTCCCACCTTTGTGCCCTCGACTTGGGCACCGTCCATGTCGTAGGGCCACGCTTCGAGTTCTACCGCGTCACAAACATCGTCGAACGAGGGAACGTCGTCGCGCTCGACCCACTGCACGAATCCGCGTCCGATCGGGACTTGGGACAAGTCGGGTCTAGATAGACGTTCGGTCGGTGCGCCGCGTGCCACCCAGCGGATCTCCGAGTAGCTGTCCCAAGGGTGCCAGATGGCGTAATCTCCAGATCGTTGGTCGCGACGCGGTGTTGCTTCGAGTTGCCCAAAGATCGTCAGGTAAGCCACATCGGCGAGTGCTTCGGGCACTCGGGGGAGTTCGTCGACGCACACCTGGAGCAGCGGGTGCAACGGTCCGTTGTCTCCGGTTGGCCACGTCTCGCCCGGGTTGCAGACCTCGACCGCTCCGGCGAGCGATTTCGTTGGTGTGTCCGTCAGTTTGAGCACGTTCGTGGGTCTGCCCCAGCGGCGGCGGATTTCATCGATCGTCAGCATGCCGAACCTCCGGGAAACAGCTTACCGCCCGGCCCCTCCTACCATTGCGACTATGCCAATCCCTCGCGTGGCCATTGTGGGCCGACCCAACGTCGGCAAGAGCTCGCTCCTCAACATGATCGCCGGGGAGAAGGTCTCGATCGTGGACCCCACGCCCGGCGTGACCCGCGACCGGGTCTCGATCGTCAAGGAGCTTGAGAGCCCCGACGCCAAAGGCCCGCTCAAGCCCGTCGAGTTCACCGACACGGGCGGGTACGGCGTGTACACCGCCGAGGACGGGCGGTACGACGAGACCGGGGCCGACCTGCACGCGCTGACCGATGACATCGAGCTTCAGATCGCCCACGCGGTCGAGACAGCGGACCTGGTGCTGTTCTGCATCGATGCGCAGGCGGGCCTGACGCCGTCGGACCTGGAGATCGCCAAGTTTCTGCGCACACGCAAGCTGCCCGGCGGCGTTCGCTCGCAGCGCGAGCACCTGCCGGTGCGGGTGGTGGCGACCAAGGTGGACGGGCCCAAGTGGGAGGCGCACGCGTTCGAGATGGCGGGGCTGGGGTTTGGCGACCCGCTGCCGGTCAGCGCGATGAACAACTACATGCGCCGCACGTTCTTTGATGCGTTGTACGCCATCTTGCCCGAGCCCGACGAGAAGCCGCCGCCAAGGGCGGACCTGAGCATCGCGATCATCGGCAAGCGCAACGCGGGCAAGAGCACGCTGGTCAACGCGCTGGCCAAGCAGAAGCGGGTGATCGTCAGCGAGATTCCCGGCACCACGCGCGACGCGGTGGACGTGAAGTTCACCACCCCAGACGGCCGAACGGTCGTCGCGATCGACACCGCGGGACTCCGCAAAAAGAAGAGCTTCCAGGGTCCGGTCGAGTGGTACGCGTTTGACCGCGCCAAGCGAGCGATCGCGCGGTGCGATGTGGTTGTGTTCATGATCGACGCGACCACCAAGCTGAGCCAGGTGGATGAACAGCTCGGCATGATCGCTCAAAAGGCTTTCAAGCCGGTGCTGCTGGTGGTCAACAAGTGGGACCTGGTCGAGGGCCAGAAAAACCCGCGCGGCAAAGAAGTGACCGTCGAGGACTACGAGACGTACCTGCGCAAAGAGCTGCGGGGCCTGGCCTTCGCGCCGATGGTGTTCGCGTCCGCTGAGCACGGGGTGAACCTGGAGGGCATTCTTGAGGTTGCGTTCGATCTGCTTGAGCAGGCCGGGGCTCGGGTCTCGACGGGCCAGCTCAACCGCATCGTGCGGGGCTTGATCGAATCGCGCGGCCCATCGAGCAAGCTCGGGCTCGAGTGCAAGGTGTTCTACGTCACGCAGATCCGTTCGCACCCGCCGACGATCGCGATGGTCGTCAACGAGCCCAAGCTGTTCACCGACAACTACGAGCGGTTCCTCATGAACCGCTTCCGCGAGGAGCTGCCGTTTGAGGAAGTCCCGATACGGCTGATCGTTCGGGCCCGCTCGCAGCGCAAGGGCAAGACGATGTCGTACACCGACGACGAAGCCGGCGTTGATCACGCGGCGTTGATCGAATCGCTGGGCGACCTTGATGCCTCGGCTCTGAACGACGCGGACGCGTTCTTCGACGACGAATAGGTTTTGCGGCCATCGGTCAGAGCATCGTGGTGCAGACGACGACACCCATCGCCCCGCCGACGAGCCCGATGGCGATCCCGGTGCGAAGGAAGTCGCTCACGCGGAGCATGCCCGAACTGAACGCGATCGCGTTGGGCGGCGTGGAGACCGGCAGGCCCATCGCGAGCGAAGCCCCCAGCGCCACGCCGACGGCGGCTTGGAGCGGCTCAAGACCGACGCCTGCTGCCGCCCCGAGCGCGATGGGGGCGAGCAGGTTGGCCGTCGCGGTGTTGCTCATGAGCGTGCTCAGCAGCAGCGACGCGAACAGCAGGATCGCCATCACCAGCGCTGGCGAGAGCCCCTCGATGGGCACCGCGCCGATCATCCATGCCGCCAGACCGGTGTCCTCCATGCCCTTGCCCAGCGCGAGCCCGCCGGCCACCAGCAGCAGGATGTTCCATTCGAGGTTGTTGAATTGGGCTGCGGTCAGCAGGCCGAACGCCGGAAACACAACAAGGGGTATAAGCGCGGTCGCGCCGATGGGCAGGTTGGTCCAAGGGCCGGTGACCCAAAGGCCGACCGTGACCACAAAGGTGACCGCGGTCACCGCGGTGCGCCAGGTAGACGCGCGCAGCTCGGGCTCGACCTCATCGAGGGAGAGTTGCACGCCGGGCTCTGGTGGGTAGAGCACCGAGAGCACGCCCCACGCGAGCAGAATGAGCACGAGCGTGATCGGCATGGCGAACAGCATCCAGCCCAAGAAGCTGATGTCGACCCCGGCGCCGCGAAGCATGCCGAAGACAATGGCGTTGGGCGGCGTCCCGATGGGCGTGCCGATGCCCCCGAGGTTGGCACCGATGGGGACCGCGAGCAGCAGGCCCCGGCCGAACCGGGTGGGGGTGGCGCTTTCACCCAGTTGGTCACCCAGCCTATTGCCCAGCCGATCGACCAGCGGGGCGAGCATCAGCGCGACCATGGCGGCGGTGGCGGTGTTGGACATCCACATGGAGAGCCCGGCGCTGACGAGCAGCACGCCGAGCAGCATCCGGCGTGGCGAACCGGCGAACGGCCTCAGCACCAGCCGAGCCAGCACACGATCGATGCCCGAGACGTGGGCCGCGTGCGAGAGCACGAACCCGCCGAGCATCAGCACGACGACCGGGGCGGCGGCGGGTGTTACAAAGTCCGTCCAGCCCTTGACGACGCTGGTGCCCGCAGGAGCATCAAAGGGCCTGGCGTTCTCGGCGGGGTAGCCGATCAGGAGTGCCCCGAGCCCGATGACGAGCAGGCCGGTGGCGAACGGCGGGATGGCGCTGGTCATCCAATAGACCGCTGCGAGGACGAACAGGCCCAGCATGACGCGGCCATCGGCGGGCAGTTGATCGAGCGGCACGTCGCCAACCATCAGAAACGCGGTCAGGCCCAGCAGTGGCCCTGCGAGCAGCGCCGCGACGCGCGCCCCGTGCGCATGGCGCGGTGCATCGGAGGGAACCTGAGGACCACGCGGCATCAGCGCCATGCTGCATTCTACGCGGCTCGCCAACGCCTCCCGCTTGGGCAGACCCGCACGAGCTATATTCGCTGATCCATGGCGATTACTGTCGGCACGATCCTGAGGCGGCTTACGACCCGGCTCGGGTTTCAGAACGACTGGTACCTGATCCTCGTGGGCGCCGCGATCGGAACGATCACCGGCTTTGGTGCCATGGGCTTTGCAGCAGCGCTGGGATACCTCGAACACCTTGTGGGCGAGGGCCACCACGCCGTAGGCACATGGGGGCTGTTTCTGTTCCCGGTCATCGGGATGGGCATCACGGGCCTGCTCGTGCATTACTTTGCGGCCGAGGCCAAGGGCCACGGCGTGCCGCAGGTGATGTACGCGCTCATCAAACGCGGGGGCAACATCCCGCTGCGCATCGGCGTCGTCAAGATTCTTGCCTCCATCTCCACGGTCGCATCGGGCGGCAGTGCGGGCACCGAGGGGCCGATCGTGCAGATCGGTGCCACCGTCGGTTCTGCAGTCGGACGCAAACTACGCATCGATCGCGAGCAGATGGGCACGCTGGTTGGCTGCGGCGCCGCGGCGGGCATCTCGGCGATTTTTAACGCGCCGATCGCGGGCGTGTTCTTCGTGCTCGAAATCCTGCTGCGAGATTTCTCGGTCAAGACCTTCACGCCGATCGTGATCGCGTCGGTGTTTGCATCGGTTACGACGCAGACGCTGCTCGACGGCAATGAGCCGATCTTCGCGACAAGCGAGGCGCTGCACGAGGCGCGGTTCTACGTCACCGAGCTGCCGACGTTCCTGCTGCTTGGCGCGGTGTGCGGCCTGGTGGCCGTGGCGTTCAACCGCATGCTGCACGCGGGCGAGGACCGGTTTACAGCGCTCAAGCTGCACCCGCTGCTCAAGCCGATCATCGGTGCGTTGGCGCTGGGGGCGATGGGCCTGCTCTACCAGAGCATCTGGGGCGGCGGGCACAGCGCCGAGGCAGGAGGCTCAGAGGGCGTGCCCCCGTTCTTCGGCAACGGCTACCAAACCATCGAGCAACTCATCGATCCCGTGAGCTACGGCGCGGGCGATGGTTTGTCGATCACCTTCGTTGCGATGGCGGCCCTCGTCGCGTTCAAGTGCGTCGCGACCACGTTCACGCTTGCCTCGGGCGGCTCGGGCGGCGTGTTTGCACCGAGCCTTTTCCTTGGTGCCGCGACGGGCGCCGTGGTCGGCGTCGCGCTGGAGAATTTAGGGCTTGTGCCCGAGGGCTCATCGCCCGCGAGCTACGCGCTGGTCGGCATGGCCGCGGTCGTCGCGGCCTCGACCCACGCCCCGCTCACCGCGATTCTCATGCTCTTCGAGCTCACGCGAAACGTCTACGTTGTGCTGCCCATCATGCTCGCAGCGGTCGTCGCGACGGTCATCGCCCAGCTCATCGAACGCGACAGCATCTACACCTACAGCCTGCGTCGGCGCGGGGTGGCGGTGGGCGTCGCCCGCGACCTCACGCTGCTCCGCAGAATCTCGGTGCGCAGCGTCACGCGCACGCCGCTGCCCGATGCGGTGTTCCCGAGCGACCCGGTCTCCAAGCTCATCGCGCTGCACGCCACGCACAGCATCCCGGATTTCCCCGTTGTCGACGAGAAAGGCCGCTACATGGGCATGGTCACGGGCAAGGACCTGCGCACGGCGCTGATCGACCGCGAGGCCATCCCGCTGCTGCTGGTGGCCGAGATGATGCGAAGCGACCTGCCCGTGCTCGAGAGCGACGAGATGCTCGACACCGTGCTCGATAAATTTGCCGACCACGACGTGGCGAGCCTGTGCCTGCTGGCGGCTCACGATCCCGAGCTGCCCGCCGGGCTCATCACGCGGTCGGATGTGATGAAGCGGTACCAGCAGGCGCTGGAGATGACGCTGTGAACGCCTGGGTGATCGTGGCGATCGTGGTCGGGTTCGAGGCGGTCTTCATCCCGCTGCTGGTGTTCGGTCTTGTTCAAGGCAGTTGGGTGCCGCTGCAAGACAAGTTCCCAGCGGAACAGCGAGAGGCGGACGCCGTGCGCAAGCAGTTCCAGAGTATCCGCATTGATATGTTCAACCTCGGGTTCTGCGCGCACCTTGCGGTTGATTCGCAGCACATGCACATCGAGCCGGCGTGGCTCTTGCGCAAGGCGCGTGCGAAGACGATCAGCGTGCCTTGGCAGGCGATGGCTGGTTACAAGCAGCGGGGCCGATACGCCAAGGTCAAACTCGGCGGTACCACGCTTACCGCGCCCGCTTGGGCGATGGAGCTGGCCAAACCCACGGATTGAACACGCCTACTCCCCCAACATCCGCTTGCGCCGCAGCGTGTGGTGGTAGTGCTGGGCGAAGCGGTGCGCCTCGTCGCGCACAGCCTGGCACAGCCGAAGCCCCGCGTTGTCGCGTCCGAGCTTGATCGGTTCGTCCCGCCCCGTCACATAGATCAGCTCTTCCTTCTTGGCGAGGCCGATCACCAGCGGCGGCTTGATGTCGAGCGTGTCGAACGCCTCCATCGCTGCAGCAAGCTGGCCCGGCCCGCCGTCGATCAGGATCAAATCGGGGAACAGCTCCTCGCCGGCGCCCGCCTCGCGGTAGCGCCGGCTGACCACTTCGCGCATCGACATGTAGTCGTCGTTGGCCCGCCCGCCGGGCAGGTTGGTGAAAGTCTTGATGCGGAACCGCCGGTACTCGTTCTTGAACGGCTTGCCGTCGATGAAGCACACTTTAGACCCAACCGTCTCGCCGCCTTGCAAGTGCGCGATGTCGATGCCCTCGACGCAGCGAATCTCGCGATCGGTACCCAGAGCCTTTTGCAAAGCGAGCGGGCCTCTAGCCGGGTCGATGTACCCGATCTCGACCTCCGGCTGCCAGCCAGCGCGGGTGGTCGAGCGCTCGTCGAGCTTCTTAAGCGCGTGGATCTGGTCGCGCAGCGCCGCAGCGGTCTCGTAATCGAGCTCGGACGCGGCCTGCTTCATTTCTTCGGTCAGCTCGCCGATGAGCGACGACCGCTTGGAACTCAGGAACCGCACGAACCGGTCGATGTCCGTGCGGTAGCTCTCCTTGCTTACCTTGTCGGCGCACGGCGCGCTGCACTGGTCGATCGCGTACAGCAAGCACGGCCTGAACCGCCTGTTCTTCGGGTCGTTCTCGATGATGTCGAGCTTGCAGGTGCGGTACTTGAATACCCGCTGAGCGACCTGCACCGCTTCGCGCAGGGCGCCCGAGTTGGTAAACGGGCCGAGCACCAGCGCGCCCTTCATCTCGGGCGCTGTCTCGCCTGCGCTGCCGACCACACCGCTGGGGTTGCGCGTCACGAACACACGCGGGAAGTCCTCTCGCCGGGTGACGACGAGGTACGGGAACGACTTGCCGTCGGTCATCAGCGAGTTGAACCTCGGCTTGATGTCCTTGATGAGCCGTGTCTCGGTGAGCACCGCCTCCCACTCGCCCTCGCAGACGAGCGTGTCGAACGTGTGGAGGAGTTCGAGCATCGGCTGCTTCTTGGGGCCGAGGTCTGCCGACGGGATGAAGTAGCTGCTCACGCGGTCGGGCAGCTTGCTCGCCTTACCCACGTACAGCACCACGCCCTTGGCGTCTTTCAGCAGGTACACGCCGGGCTTGGGCGGCAGGTCGCGTGCGGCTTTGAGCAGCCGGCCCAGGCGTTCATCGCGCGCTTCGCTGCCCCATTCGGGCGGCGGGACATCCGTGCGGAAGCCGTCGTCGTCGAGGCTGCCGGGCGGGGTTGGATCAGGGTCGTCGGCCACGATGGGATCATAGATGAGGTCGTCGCCCAATAGCATCGCTGGCTCGGCGAGCACCGCGAGCGGTACCTCCTGCTCACAACAAGCCCTGCTGCGGTCGCTTAGTCGTCCCCGTCTTCTTCATCAAGCAACTCGGCGGCCACCGCGATGAGCTGGCTCAGCGGCACGGGCTTGAGCAGGTAGCGGTCGACCCCGAGTTGTTCGCCGTACGCCTGGTGCCGCTTGCCCTCGTTGGCGGTCACCATGATGACCAGCGGTGAGTCCTCGCGGCCCTTGATCTTCTCGAGCGCCAAGAACCCACTGCGCCCGGGCAGCATCATGTCCAGCACGACCAGATCGGGGCACTCCGACAGGCACAGGTCGATCGCCGTGTTGCCGTTGTCAGCGAGCAGCGTGTGCGCGCCCTCGGCGCGGAACGCTGCGTCCATCGACTCGCGCACATCGGGGTCGTCATCGACGATGAGAATGCGAGCGTTTTCAAGTCGGGCGCGGTTCGAGGTCGCGGGATCGGTCATGGCGGTCTCCATTGGTGAGTGCTGGCGGTGGGGGCTGTCG
>CAYGSG010000020.1:0-41682 GCA_964352615.1 uncultured Phycisphaeraceae bacterium | reverse complement strand
AGCCCAAGAGGCTGGCGATTGCGGGAGTGTCGATCTCGGTGGTTGCGCTGGTGATCTCCCTCGTGATGACGGCGCTCGTGATCTTGAGCATGGCCATGATCGGTCGTGGCAGCCCCGTCGCGGGGTTCGAACTGACCTGGGATCATGCGAACATCAGAGCGACCATCGATCAGCGTGGTTCGAAACCCGCAACGCTGGATGAACTGAATCTGGCCGCTAAGCGGACGACCGACCCGTGGGGCAACCCTTACGAATATTCGGTGTTTCCAGATGGCAGAGACTACAAGCTCATCTCGCTCGGTCCCGACGGCCAACTCGGCACCAGCGACGATGTGCAGCTCAACCCGCGGTAAGCGAAGAACGCTCTACCACAGCACGCGCGAGCGGATGGTCTCGGGGACGGCTTCGAGGCTCTGCAACGCCGCCTCTGAATCGGGCGCATCGACATCGAGCACGACGTAGCCGACCTCGTTGTGGGTTTCGAGCCTCTGCGCGCGCACGTTGATGCCGGCTTCCGCAAGAGACGTGTTGATTCGGCCCAGCACGCCGGGCACGTTGCGGTGGAAGTGCAGCACGCGGTGCAGGCCGGCCTGGGGCGGAGCATCGATCCTGGGCACGTTGACCGCGGTGCCGGTGGAGCCTGAGTTGACGAACGAAACCAAACGCTCGGCGACGCTCTTACCGATGTCGGCCTGGGCCTCCATGGTGGAGCCGCCGATGTGGGGCGTGAGGATGACGTTGCGCATGCCGCGCATCTCGGAGCGGAACGGGTCGTCGCGTCCCGAGGGTTCATCGGGGAAGACGTCGAGGGCGGCGCCGGCGATTCGTCCGGACTCGATGGCCCTTCTGAGTGCGGGGATATCGACCACTTTGCCGCGCGCGTTGTTGATGAGCAGGGCGCCGGGCTTCATCTTGGCGATGGCGTTCGCGTCGATGAGTGTGTCGGTCTGTGCGCACGCGGGGACGTGGAGCGTGACGATGTCGCTGACGGCGAGCAGCTCATCGAGCGAGTCGATGGGCGAGGCGTTGCCCAGCGGGAGCTTGGAGGCAACATCAAAGAACCGCACGCGCATGCCCATGGATTCGGCGAGCACGGAGACCTGCGCTCCGATGTGGCCGTAACCCACGATGCCGAGCGTTCGGCCTCGCACCTCGTGCGAGCCGTCGGCGGACTTGTCCCACGAGCCGCGGTGCATCTGCTCGCTCTTCTCGAACACGCGCCGGGTAAGCATGATGGCTTCTGCAATGGTAAGTTCGGCGACCGAACGCGTGTTGGAGAACGGGGCGTTGAAGATGGGGATGCCGTGGGCGGCGGCGGCGAGACCATCGACCTGATCGGTCCCGATGCAGAAGCACCCGATGGCCAGCAGGCGGCGGGCGCTGCTGAGCATGTCGAAGTTGAGCTTGGTCTTGGAGCGGATGCCCAGCACGTGCGCATCGGCGATGATCGCCTGGAGGGCCTTGCGATCGGGCGAGGCGGCGTGCCGCTCGACGGTGATGCCGTCGGCTTCGAAGACGCTGACCGCGGCATCGTGGATGTTCTCCAGGAGCACGACACGGAGTTTGTCTTTGGGGAACGAGGTGGACATGGGCTGCGCCTTGAGTGAGGTCATGGGTAGGGTACCTTATGGCCCGAGCTGCACCGCACCTGTGAAGATGGCAATGCCGAGCACGGCGCAAAGCAGCAGGCGGTAGTAGCCGAAGGGCGCGAGCCCGTGCTTGTTGAGAAAGCCCACAAGCCAAGCGATGGCGACAGCGGCGCTGAGAGTGGCGGCCACGAGCCCGACGACAATCGGCCCCCAGCCGATCACCTCGAAGATGGTGGGCTCGCCGGACGTGACGTTTTTGTAGAGCTTGTAGACGCACGCGCCGCCAAGGGTGGGCAGGCCGAGCAGGAAGCTGAACTCGGCGGCCTGTTTAGGGCGGAGGCCCACGAGCACGCCGGCAGTAATGGTCATCATGCTTCGGCTTGTGCCGGGCCACATGGCGATGCACTGCATGAGCCCGATGAACAGCGCCGCCTTGTAGCTCAGCTTGAGCAGGCTGTCTTCGTCCACGGGCGGGACGCCCGTGCCACCAGATGCCTGGTCTTGCGCGCGCATCGGGCGCACCTTCCAGCGGTCGAGGGCGATCATGTACACGCCGCCGAGGGCGAGAGCGGTGAGCACGGGGCCGGCGAAGAAGAGCCTGGACTCGATCCAGTCGTCGAGCAGCACGCCGAGAATGGCTGCGGGCAAGAACGCGATGATGATGCACAGCGCGAGCCGAAGGCCCGCGGGGTCTTGGCCGAGCAGGCCTTTGATCATCTGCAAGACGCGGGCGCGGTACAGCCCGAGCACGGCGAGGATCGCGCCGCCCTGGATGACGATGTTGAAGGTGTCGATCGCGGCCTTGGTCTGCGGATCGCCATCGAGGCCCATGAGCGACGATGCGAGGATCAGGTGCCCGGTGGAACTGACGGGCAGGTACTCGGTGATGCCCTCGACGATGCCGAGCACCGCGGCGTGCCACATCTGGACGCTCTGGGCGGCGGCGGCCGGATCAATAACGGGTACCTGTGGCAGCATGAGCGGAGGGAATCCTGCGAAGGGGTGCACTTTGGAGCGGGGCGAGCGCCGAGTGTAGCCTTCGGGCGTGCCAGCTCTGGACTTGATCGAGATTGACGATCCCGCGGACGAGCGGCTGGTGGTCTATCGCAATCAGAAAGACGCGTGGCTTGCGGTGCAGCGAGGTGATGAACCGGCGGCCCGGTCGGCTGGGCTGTTCATGGCCGAGGGGGAGTTGGTGGTGCGCACGCTGCTTGCATCGCCGAGGCGGGTGCAGAGCGTGCTGGTGGCCGAGAACCGCGTGGGCACGATGCGCGACGCGCTGGCTGGGGCGGCAGCGCCGGTGTATGTGGTGTCCAGGGCGGTGCTTACCGAGGTCGTGGGCTTTGACATGCACCGTGGGGTGCTGGCCGCGGGGTACCGGGGCGAGATGCCGACGGTTGAAGAGGTGCTCGACCAGAGCCGAACGCTGGTGGTGCTGGAGGGGATCGCCAACCACGACAACATGGGCGGGATCTTTCGGTCGGCGGCGGCGCTGGCTGGGGCGGATTCGGTGGGCGTGGTGCTGTGCCCGCGCTGCTGCGATCCGCTGTACCGCAAGGCGGTGCGGGTCTCGATGGGGACGGCTTTGCGGGTGCGATGGACCGCAGCCAAGGAGTGGCCCGGATGCCTGAATGCGATGCGAGAGCGGGGCTTTGAGACGCTGGCGATGACGCCGGGCGAGGGCTCGGTTGATCTGAACCAACTGGAGCCGGGCGGCAAGCGGGCGGTGGTGCTGGGCGCTGAGGGGCCGGGGCTGAGCGATGCCGCGATGGAGCTATGTACGCAACGTGTTCGTATATCGATCGATGGCTCGGTGGATTCGTTGAACGTGGCGGTGGCTGGGGCGATTGCCCTGGCGCGGGTGTGCAGGCCCGGCTAACGGGTGCCGCAGGTGCTGACTGGAACCTGGTTGGGTTGGCGAGCGTCTGAACCTTTGGTGTCGGCAGCCCATAGGATTGATGGAAGGCGATGCTGTGCCCCCGCGCGGCACGTCGCAGCCAGAGCAGTGGAAGGAACCCGGATGACCCGTAGCACGAGCAAGCGATGGACCGCAGCGATCACCACCGGCGCCGTGATGGCCTCGGCCATGTCGACGTTTGGCCAGGTGGGTGGCGCGGTGGACGATGGGATCGCGCGCGAAGCGATCGGCGCGCGCGCGGATCGGCTCAAGGCCATGGAGCTTGACCCGTTCCCCGCGGAGTTGTGGGGCCAGTTGACCGAGTGGACGGGCGAGCCGGTGACGGCTTCCAACACGCAAGGCAAGGTCGTGCTGATCGGGACGTGGGCCTCGTGGAACCCGACTTCCACTCGAGCGCTGGCCGCGATGGACCGGCTGGCCAAGCAGCACGCAGAAGACGGGCTGGTCGTGCTCGGGCTGCACCACCCCACGGGTTGGGAGAGCGCGGGCGCGAGTGCGGCGCAGATGAGCTTTGCGAGTGCGCACGACGCGGACGGGGCTTGGCGCAAGGGGCTGGACATCGACCAGGACCCGGATTTCTACTTGATCGACCGGGCTGGCCAACTGCGGTTTGCGGACATACATACTTCGGCGCTGAGCAAAGCTGTGGACATGCTTTTGGCTGAAACGGTGAGCGATGCAGCGGGCACGAAGGCAGGGCTGCTGAGTGCCGCTGAACAGCGAGAGCGCGAGTTCCGGCAGACGCGGGCGCTGACACGGAGCGTGGAGAGCGCGGACATCCCCAAGGTGTCGTTCGCGGCCCCGAGCGCTGAGGCGTACAACGACGTGAAGTGGCCCGAATCACCCGAGATGAAGGGCGATGAGAACAGCAACCGCCGGGGCCAGGAAGACTGGGTGCCTCAGGCTTTCTCGGTGCCCACCGAAGGGCTCTACCCGCCGGGTCCTGTCGATACCGATGGCAAGTTGACGGTGGTGTACCTTTGGGATCATGAGGCAAAGGGCCGTGTTCGAGAATTGATGCGTTCCGAGTTCGGTAAGATGGATCTTCTGAGCAAGCAGTACGGGCGTGACGTGGTCTTCCTTGGACTTCTCACTGATTTTGAAGGCCTGAACAATAATGGCAGGAATCAGGATGACGAAGAAGAGTGGGATCCAACCAAGTTACGTAGCGCTGTAGAGCGGCTGCATCGGGAGTTCAACCTCAACCACAAGCTGTTCATCGACTCACCGAGCTTTGACTTGCAGCTACTGGTTCGCAGCCCTGCAGAGCGTGGCAATAGCGGGCGGAACGATGATCTGTTCTTCCCATTCGCCGCCATTGTCACTTCTGATGGTGCGGTGCGTTGGTGCGGCTACATTGGACCCGAGTTCCGCCAAACCAACGAAGTTGCGGGCTACGACGATTTCATTCTCGCTCTGCAACGAATGATCGAGCGCGATCCGGGTGTAAAGGCGCGGCGGAAGGCCGAGGACGCGTACATCCGTGAGAAGACCGGCGGCTGATCACGTTGACTGCTGAAGGGCTGTTGCTCCCGATCTATGTGGTGCTCGTTGAGCCGGAGATCCCGAACAACACGGGTTCGATCGGCCGAACGTGCGTCGCGGTTGGCGCAGGGCTGCACTTGGTGCATCCGCTTGCGTTCGACATCGATGAGAAGGCGTGCCGGCGGGCCGGGCTCGACTACTGGCCGAGGCTGAGCCTTAGTGAGCACGGGTCTTGGGAGGCGTACAAGGCCAAGACGGAAGCGGCGGGCACCCGGCGGTGGTCGCTGACCACCCGAGCCGAGCGGTCGGTGTACGACGCGGCGTTCGAGCCGGGCGACCACCTGGTGTTCGGGCGGGAATCAAGCGGGCTGGCCGAGCACCAACTCGAACCCGAACGCCGGTTGGCGTTGCCCATGGCACCGGGCGAGCGGTCGTTGAACCTGTCGAACGCGGCGTCCGCTGTGCTGTACGAGGTGGTTCGGCAGTTTGCGGCCCGGGGCCTTGTGCGGATCGATGGCACTCGGCTTGCGCCGGGGCCAGGCGTCCGGTGAACGACGCGCCGAGCCGGTACACTTGGACCATGAAGCTTCGGAGTGAACGCGGTCGGCAAGGTGTGCGCAGGGTGGCGCTGGCAGCGGTGCTGGTTGCGATCGCTGCGAGCTGCGGCGTTCTGAGCGGGTGCGCCAAGCCGTTGCTTTCACCGAGAGAGCCGCGAAGCCAGTACAGCCGCTACGACTTGGTGCGGAACCAGTACTCGCCCCAATATCTTGAAGACGAGTTCGGCCGTCGCATCCCGAACCTTCGAGGCCGACTGCTTGAACAGCAGTAGCGGGTTGGAGTTGGTGCTTGCTGAAGGTCCGAAAGTGCGCGCGAACAGCGCGAAATTCGATCGTTGTGACCCGCGAGCGCCGATACGACGCTAAGTTTCATAGAGCGTTGCGCGGAGTTCGATTCATGCCCCAGCCGAGCACACCTATCACAATCCGATCAAGCAGCCATCCAACGTCGGTTCGCACGAAAGCTGTTTGGGCTTCGCTCGCGGGCGGCATGGTCGTGGTGACGGGCTTGCTGTTGGCGATGGACCCGGGTGCGTCGTTTGGTCGGGGCGGGGTGAACCTGCCTGCGCTGGCGGCGGCTGCGGGCTCGACCTCGCTCGAAACGATCTTTCAGACAAGGCAGCCCGAAGCGGAGTGGAAGGCGATCGTGATCCACCACGCGGCGGCACCGTACGCGACGGCTGAGTCGCTCGACGAGAGCCATCGCCGGCAGGGGCTGACGGGCTTAGGGCACCACTTCATCGTGGGCAACGACAACGGGCTCAGCGATGGTGAAATCCACGCGGGCTACCGCTGGCTTGACCAACTGCCCGGGGCGCACGCGGCAGGCGAGAACGGCGACTGGTACAACCGCAACGCGATCGGGATCGTGCTGGTCGGCAACGGGGACCGCCGGGCGTTCACGGACCAGCAGATGGCCCGCCTGGTGGACCTGGTTTCGGCGTTGAGCCGTCGATACGGGATTCCCCCGGAATCGGTCGTGCTGCACAGCGATATCGCTGCGACGACGAGCCCTGGGCGATTTTTCCCGGCTGCGGCGTTCCGCGAGGCGCTGGATTCCCAACGGTAAAGCCTGATGGCGAAGGTGGCTTTGAGTCGCCGCCCCGCCTGCCCGGCGTGGCGGGATCGCGTAGTATCGCCATCGCCCTGTGAGCGGCCCATTGGCTGATTGCGGGGCGAACGGTCCCGCGTCCGGATGGCGGGGGAGTTGAGTTTCTGGACGGGTGGGGTTGGTCCTCGAGAAAGACGGGCCGCGTGACGAGGGGTTGCATCGGTGCCACCGCTGAAGAAGGGTGACGTTATCGACGGGTACCGGGTGCTGTCCGAGATCGGGCGGGGCGCGGCGTCGGTCATCTATCTGGCGCAGGAGCTGAAGACCAAGCAGGTGTGGGCCCTCAAGCAGGTCGAGAAGAACACGGACAAGGATCAGCGGTTCCTCGATCAGGCCGAGGCGGAGTACAAGGTCGCTCAGGCGATCAACCACCCGGGGATTCGGCGGATCAGCCGGCTCTTTAAGAAGGGCTCTTTCCTTTCGGTGCGCGAGCTGTACCTGGTGATGGAGTTCGTCGACGGCATCAGCCTGGACTCGTCGCCTCCCAAGACGTTCGAGTCGGCGTGTGCGATCTTCTTTCAGGTGGCCGACGCGATGACGGCGATGCATGACGCGGGCTTTGTGCACGCGGACATGAAGCCCAACAACGTGGTCGTGGATCCCAACGGCAAGGCACGGATCATCGACCTGGGCCAGTCGTGCAGGATCGGGACGGTCAAACCGCGGATCCAGGGCACGCCGGACTACATCGCGCCCGAGCAGGTACACCGCCGACCGATTACGCCGGCGACGGATGTATACAACCTGGGCGCGACGATGTACTGGGTGCTGACGCGCCAGCACATTCCTACGGCGCTGGGCAAGGGCGACTCGCTGGTGGGTTCGCTGGACGATGCGCTGATCGAGAAACCAAAGCCTGCGAGCGAGTTGAACGCGCGGATTCATCCGAGGCTGAGCGACTTGATCATGCAGTGCGTAGAGGTGGAGCCGGCCAAGCGGCCGCCCTCGATGCGGCATGTGGCGGCGGGCCTGAACCTGGTGCAGGGCATTCTGGCGGCCAAGGGCAGCGGCGCGGCAGCGCTGGCCGATGGCCTGGACTAGCGCCGGAGAGCCCGCATCGAACCACCCGAGGCCAAGCTTGACCTGAACGATCCCGACGCGGTGGTCGGCGTGTTCGAACGCGCCGCAGAAGCGTGCCGGGACGCGGCGTGCAGGCGGGGCTCGATCGATCTGGTGAGCGAGCCGGCGAAACTGATCGCCACGGGCGACCTGCACGACAACCCGGTGCACCTGGCGCTGGTCGCCCAAGCAGCGGGCGTGCTGGCGCGCGAGGACGGGACGCTCGCCGAGCCCGCGCACCTAACGCTGCACGAGTTGATCCACTCCGACCGGCTGATCGCGGGCTGCGACATGAGCTACCGGGCGCTGGCCAAGGCTGCGGCGTTCAAGGTTTCGGCGCCCGAGCGGGTGCATGTGCTGCTGGCGAACCACGAGCTGGCGCAGATCGTGGGCGCGGGCGTCGTAAAGAACGGCGTGCGGTGTGTGGATGCGTTCAACGACGGGCTGGATTACGTCTTTCGTGACGACGCCGAGCGCGTGAACGAGGCGGTGAACGCGTTCATTCGGGCGCTGCCGATCGCGGTACGGTTCGAGGGTGCCCGGGGCGACGTGCTTTGCAGCCACAGCTTGCCGAGCCCGGCGCAGATGGGCCGGTTCGACATGAGCATTCTGGAGCGTGAACTGACCGAGGAGGACTACCAGCCTCGCACGGGCAGTGCGCACATGATGGTCTGGGGCCGGGGCTACGACGACGAGCAGCTTGAAGACCTTGTGGAGCGCTGGGGCGTGCGGCTGTTCCTGGTCGGCCACGAGCACGCGGAGAACGGCGTGCAGGTGGTGCCGCCGTGTGCGGTGATTCTGAACAGCGATCACGAGCGTGGCGTGTACCTGCCGATCGATACAGGCGCCCCGATCACGGCAGCCGAGGCCCCATTCCAGGCGGTGAGCCTGTCGCATCGGGGCTGACGCGCCCGTGTAGACTCGGCATCGTGGAACGCCTGCCCGAATGCCCGCGCTGCGGCTACGACCTATCCGGCGAGATTGCCTCGTGGGGGGATGCCTCGCCTGTGCGCGGCATCTGCAGCGAGTGCGGGCTCGGATTCAACTGGGGCGATGTGCTGCACCCGACGGGGAGCGTGCCGAGGTGGGCGGTCGAGCACCCACAGGGGTTCACGCTCGGGCGCGCAGCGGCGTGCTTTGTTAGAGCCCTAATGCCGTGGACACTTTGGAAGCGGATCCGCATCGAGCAGCCGATCCGGCTTCGAGCGTTGGCGTGGTTCATCGTGCTGCACCTCTTGTTGCTGCACGTGTGCGTTGGGCTCACCGTGAGCATCGTGACGTACATCGAGCTCGGGCGATGGGGAGCGCCTAACTCCAGGCAGCGGGTGTGGGAAGCAGCGCACCCAATGCTGTGGCCTTACTCGACGCTGCCCGGCGGGTGGTACTGGGGAGCGAGCGAAGTCGGGGTGCAGTGCCTGGCGCTGTTGAGCGCTGCGGTCGCGATGCCGATGGCCTTCCTTGCGCTCGGCTATACGCTCGCGAGGGCGAAGGTACGCAAGGTGCATCTGCTCCGCGCGTTTGCGTTGACGCTGCCCGCGCCGATAATAGGGAGCATCGCGGGTGTGCTTGTCAACGCTCGCTTTAGTTTCTGGGGAGGCGGACTTGAGTTTTTCAGACCGTTGCTCGGCCTCGGTGCTGAAGTCTGGGTCACATGGGCTGCGCTCTTGGTGTTTTTCTGGTCGTGGTGGATGATCGTGAGCCGTTACCTACGGCTTGAACAGCCACGCGCGGTCATGCTTGCCATGACCACGATCGCCTTGCTCACCAGCTTCGCATCGGTGACTTGGACCAGCTTGGCTGCGTGGTAGGCATCCGAATCCTGACGGATCGATGCAGCCGAGACGCTCGGGTAGCCGTAGAGACTTAACGTGAACACACGCGAATGCCCACGCTGCGGCTATGACCTATTCGGCGAGATTGCCTCGTGGGGGGATGCTTCGCCGGTGCGGGGTGTGTGCAGCGAGTGCGGGCTCGGGTTTGAGTGGGGCGAGGTGCTGAACCCAGCGCGGAACGTACCGAAGTGGTCGGTCGAGCATCAACAGAGGTTCACGTTGCGGCGGGCGGCACACACGCTTGTGCGCTCGTTCTGGCCCTGGAGGTTTTGGCAGGCTGTTCGGATCGAGCAGCCGATCCGAGCCGGGCCGCTCGCGTTGTTTGCGATGGGAACGCTGCTGCTGATGCATGCGGGCATCGGGCTCGTTACGGCTGGGGCGACGTACATCGGGACCGTCGGGTTCAACAGGTCCGGCTTCGTACCCTCGGCGGCGGGCGATGCTGCCTGGATGCTGCTCTGGCCCTACTCGAAGGTCACGATCGGCACGAGTTCATCGGACACAGGCTGGCTGCTTCTACTCTGGTTGTTTGCGATCGCGTTGGCCATGCCCCTTGCTTTCCTTGCTTTGCCACAGTCGTTTGCGCGAGCGCGGGTTCGCCGGCTGCATCTCGTGCGAGCCTTCGTGCTGACGCTGCCGATTGTGGCCATGGGCGGACTGGTCGCGCTGAGCTCGCTTGTGGCGCTCATGGCGGGATGGAGCCGGTACCCGATGGTGTACGCGGGGGCTCTGCTCGCCTGCGGGATCATCCACACGGCGTCGTGGTGGGTGATCGTGCGACGGTACCTGCAATTGGAGCATGCCTTGGCGGTGCTCGTGGCGATGACCATCATCGCTTGGTTGGCGGGCTTTACGTTCTTGGTGGTCGTCGGGCAGGCCGCCTGATCGGTGCGAATTGCTTGGCTAGCGGCCCTATCCTGCGGGCATGGCCAACGACCCCATCACCGCGAGCGTGCACGACCTGATCAACTCAACCGACCCCGAGGCGGCCAAGCTGCTGACGCTCGAGGGCGATCGGCAGGAGACCACGCTGGAACTGATCGCCAGCGAGAACCACGCGAGCCCGACGGTCATGCACGCGATGGGCACGTGCTTTACGAACAAGTACGCCGAGGGCTACCCGGGCGCGCGGTACTACGGCGGGTGCGAGCACCACGACGAAGTGGAGCGGCTCGCACAGGACCGAGCTACACAGCTCTTCGGGTGTGCGCACGCCAACGTGCAGCCGCACTCGGGTGCGCAGGCCAACGCGGCGTTGTTCTTGGCGCTGCTCAAGCCGGGCGACACGTTCGCGAGTTTGGAACTCAGCGACGGCGGGCACCTGAGCCACGGGCTGAAAGTGAACATGAGCGGCAAGTGGTTCAGCCCGGTGCACTACCCGCTGGTGCGGAATGAATCGAGCGAGGCGTTCGAGACCATCGACTACGACGAAGCCGAGCGCGTGTGCATGGAGCATAAGCCGAAGCTCATTATGTGCGGCTATTCGGCGTATCCACGGGTGATTGACTTTGCACGGTTCAGAGCGATCGCCGACAAGTGCGGGGCGCTGCTGCACGCGGACATCGCGCACATCGCGGGCCTGGTGGCGACGGGGGTGCATCCGTCGCCCTTCCCCCACTGCAATGTGGTGACGACGACGACGCACAAAACGCTTCGTGGGCCTCGGGGCGGGCTATTCCTGACCAACGACGACGAGCTGGCCAAGAAGTTCAACCGTGCGCTGTTCCCGGGCATGCAGGGCGGGCCGCTGATGCACGTGATTTTCTCCAAGGCCATCGCCTTTGGTGAGGCGCTCAAGCCGGAGTTCAAGAGCTATCAGCGGCAGGTGGTCGCCAACGCGCGGGCGCTGGCCAAGGCGATGATCGGCTGCGGGTACCGCATCACAAGCGGGGGCACGGACAACCATTTGATGCTCGTTGACCTGCAGACCCGCGACGCCGATCTGACCGGGGCCGACGCGGAGAAGTGGCTCGAACAGGCTGGCATCATCACCAACAAGAACGGCATCCCCAACGACCCGCGCCCGCCCAAGCTCACGAGCGGGCTGCGGCTCGGTACACCAGCGCTAACCACGCGGGGCATGGGCGAAGCAGAGATGGCCGAGGTCGCGGGGCTGATCGACCGCGTGATGGACGCTCGCGGCGATGGCGGCAAGCTCGCCGCCGTCCGCGAAGACGTGCGGGCTCTGTGCGCACGCTTCCCGCTGCCGAGTGTGGGGAGCGAAGTTAGTGCGTGATCGCTCGCTCATGCGAGCGGCTCGTCATGAGTGCGATTCGTTGGCGACGGCGAATATCTGGAGGCGGTGCCCCTCGGCTTTGAGGCCGTGGGCGGCGCAGACGCGGTCGCGCAGCTCGACGAGCTCGGGCATATTGATCTTGATGGTCTCGCCGGAGTCGAGGCGGACGATGAGGTCGTGCGGCTGGTTGCCGTAGGCGAGCTGGTAGCGGGCCTGGTCGCCCTCGGAGAGCACCCGCTGAATGATGCCGGCGTCGAGCATGAGCTTGATGGTGCGGTAGACGGTGGCCTTGGAGACTCGAAAGCCGGTGGCGCGGACTTCTTCGAGCAGGCGGTCGGCCTCGAAGATGTCGTCGATGCGCATGATGGTGTCGAGCACGTGCGCACGCTCGGGCGTGTACTTGAGGCCCTCGGCTTTGAGGGTTCGGCGGAAGACGGCACAGAGGGGCTCGATGATTTCGAGCTCGGGCTTGCCACTATCCGGATCATTGGGATCGCTCGGCACGGGCGAGAGGTTCATGGGGGCATTGTACGGCACTTGGGGCTTCAGGCTGAGACGCAGCCGAGAGCCGTGCCGCTGGCTCGATTACACTGCTGATGCGATGGTTGAGCAGCACGCCAACAACACGCTGAGAGTGGCAGCGGCCCGCAGGCGGCTGGTGCTGATCGGTGCGGGCATAGCCGTGCTGATTTTGGCTGCGCTGGCGGGGGCGACAGGCCAGGGCGCGGGGGCGTTCATACCCATGCTGGTGCTGACGGCTAGCGAGGTCGCGCACGCGTGGCCAGCAGCTATCTACCTGATCGCGGCGCACGGGCTGGGCCGGTTGTTGACGCCGATATGGAGCGGGGCGCGTGACCGCGCGGCGTGCCAGTTCGCGTGCGGGCTTGCGGTGATGCTTTCGCTGAGCCACCTGATGGGCGTAATGGGTCTTCTGAGCCCGGCGCCGGCTTTGGCGTTGTGCGCGATCGGTGTGGCGCTGACGGTTCGGCAGGTGCTGGGCCCGCCGAGTGTGCCCAGCGGCCAGCCGTTGAGAACGGTGAGCACGATGGCGAGCTGGGTGTGGCTTGCGGCGGTGCCCGCAGCGGCGGTGGTGGTCGCCGCGATGGCGGTGCCGCCGGGAGTTTTGTGGTCGAGTGAGTTCGGCGGGTTTGATGTATTGAGCTACCACCTGCAACTGCCGCAGGAGTGGATCGCCAATGGGCGGATCTGGCCGGTTGAGCACAATGTGTATTCGTACCTGCCGGGCTACATGGAGAGCGCGTACGCGCACGTCGCGGTGATGAGCTTCCCGCCGACGGGTGAAGCGCTGGTTGGCGACGGCGGCTGGCGGCTGACCTCGGCCAAGGCGCTGCACGTGGGGATGTGGGGCAGCGCAGCGTGGCTGACGGCACGAGCGGCAACCGCGTGGCTGGTGCGCGCTGGTTGCGACAGCCGGGATGCGTCGCACGCGGGCGCGGTCGGTGGCGTGCTGGTGGCGGCGACCCCCTGGACGGTGGTCGTGGGCTCGATGGCGTACAACGAGATGGCGGTGATCGCGCTGGGCGCGGGCGCGGTGTTGATCGCAGCCGAGAGCGATGTGAAGCCCAGGCGGCGCGGGGTCATCGCGGGGCTGCTGATTGGTGTGGCAGCGGGTGCGAAGCCGTCGGCGGCGTTGATGCTCGCGCCGATCGCGGGCGCGGCGCTGCTGGGGCTTGCGCCGTACAAGCACTGGCGGGCGCTCATCATCGGTGGCATGGTCGCAGGCGCGGCGGCAGTGCTGCCGTGGTTGGTGCGCAACGCGGTGGCGACGGGCAACCCGGTGTTCCCTTTTGCGACGGGGGTGTTTGGAACGGGGCACTGGACCGCTGAGCAGGCGTCGCGGTGGGCGAGCGGGCACCACGCGAGCGGGTCGCTGCTTGAGCACCTGCGGCTGTTGGTTGGGGCGGACCCGTCAGCACCGACGAGCGCCCCCACCATCGAGCGGCACCGTGGCTTCAGCAACCCCCAGTGGGGCGCTGCGCCCTGGGCTGGGCTGGTGGCGGTGGCGCTGCTGTGGCTGGCGAAGCCGACGCGGCGGTTTGGTTTGATGCTGACGCTTGGTTCGGCGGGGGCGCTGGGCGTCTGGCTCTTGTTGACGCACCACCAGAGCCGTTTCTTGCTGCCGATGGCGTTGCCGATCGCGATGGCCGCGGGGCTGCTGTGCGGGATGGCGGCGAGCCTGGGCGGGGTGGCGCGGATGGCCTTAGGAATCGGCGCGGTGATCGGGCTGGTGCTGAGCGGCCAGACGTGGAAGCTGTGGTCGAATGAGGGCGGCGGAGCACCGGCGCAACTGCTCGGCAACGGGTCGATGTTCTTTACGGGTGAGCTGTTCACTCCCGAAGATCGTGCGGAGCTACCCATCGGGTTCGTCCGGTTGTTTGCGGATGAACTCGGTGGCAAGGTGTACCTGCTGGGCGAGAGCACGCCGTTGTATTGGCCGGGCGGGAGCGTGTACCACACGACGTGGGACGACGGGCCGATGGCTGGCGCGATGCGCAGGGCTCCTGATGACCCGGATGCTTGGACCAGTGCGCTGCGGGACGCGGGCATCGGCGCGGTGATGGTGAGCCGGGGCGAACTGGCGCGGCTCGGTTCGAGCGGGTGGCTGGCACCGGAGTTGAACGCGGCGAATGTGGCCGAGCTGATGGCGAGATGCCGAGTGATCCGTTCGTGGCCCGGGCGCGGCATGACGCTGCTGGCGGTGCCGGGGGCAGCGGTCGAGCCGGGAGTTGATGCGGGAGCAATTCGTTGAGTGAAACGATCGGCGGCAGGCGTTGGCTGAGGGTCGCGGTGCAAATCGTGGGCTTTGGTGTGTGCATCGGGATCGTGGCGTGGCTGGTGCGCATCGCAACGACGGGCGCGCAGGCCGAGGCGCTGAAGGAACTGAAGAGCATCTCGGCGGGCGAGATCGCGACGCTGATCGGGCTCTCGGTGCTGACGCTCGGGCTCAACGGCTTGCTGTTTTGGATCGCGTGCAGGCCGGCGCGGTGGGCGGGGCGGATGACGCTCGTGGGGATTGCCGCGACCAACGCGCTGGCGACGATGCTCGCGTACTTGCCGTTCAAGATTTCTGCAGCGGCGCGGATGACGGTGCACCTTCGTCGGGACCGGATCAGCGTGGCGCAGATGTTCGCGTGGTGGGGCTGTTTCTTTGCTGCGATGGGCGGGACGATCGGGCCGATGGCGCTGGCGAGCGTGTGGCGGGGCGGGATGGACCGCGGCTGGTGGCTCGCGTGCGGCGGCGGGATGGTCGTGTGCTTTGCATTGAGCCTTGTGATGGCGCGGTTCTTTGCGGCTGCGCACGGCCACCGGTGGCTTGGGCGCTTTGCAGACGCTGGCCCGTGGCGGCGGGTGCTCACGCCGGTGCGGGTAGGCGAGTTACACGAGTCGTTCGCGATGATCGCCTGCGCGCGGTGGCTGGCGGCGGCGTACGCGGTGCGGGTCGTCGACATGGCGGCCCAAGCGCTGCGGTTCCGAAGCGCCTCCGAGGCGGTGGGCGACGCGATGAGCATGGGCGACGCGGTGGTGGTGGCGGCGGGGTATTACGGCATGCTGGTGCTGAGCCCGTTTGGGGCGCTGGGCTCGCGTGAAGCGGGCGCGGTGGGCGCTGGGGCGCTCGTCGAAGGCAGCGCGAGCGAGACGCTAGCGGCGACGACGCTGGTTGTGACAGGCGCCGAGGCCGTGACGCTTTTGGTGCTCGGGCTGGCGTCGCTGGCGTGGCTGGGGCCGGGGGTCTTTCGTCGGCGCGAGCCGGATATGGCCGAGGCCGGGAGCCCCCCTACCGGCGAGCTATGATCGCGGCCTATGCGTATAGCGATGGCGCAGATCAACCCGACCGTTGGCGACCTCGATGGCAACGCCGCTCTGATTCTTTGGTACCTGGACCGCGCGCGCGAGGCGGGCGCGAACCTGGTGGTGTTCCCCGAGCTTGCCATCTGTGGCTACCCGCCGAGGGATTTGCTGCTGCAAGAGGGGTTTGTGGAAGCGTGCCTGGAGAAATCTCGGCATGTGGGCAAGCAGGGGTCCAAGGGCGTGACGCTGGTGTTCGGCACGCCGTTGTTGGCGGACCCTGAACGTCCCGAACTTGGTATCTCCAACAGCCTTGTGGTGTGGCGCAACGGGCAGTACATCGAGCGGTACGACAAGCGGCTGCTGCCGACGTACGACGTGTTCGATGAGGACCGGTACTTTCACAGCGGTACTCGACCGACCGTGCTGAACGTTGATGGCGTGCGCGTAGGGCTTGCGGTGTGCGAAGACCTTTGGCGGGGCGCGGACATCGGGTTTGCGTCGCGGTACGTGGAATCGCCCGACCCGGTTGCGGAACTGGTAGCGGGCGGCGCGGAGGTGGTCGCGGTCGCCTCAGCCAGCCCGTTTGTGCTCCACAAGGGCGATCGGCACCGGGAGATTCTCCGAGAGCACGCGGCCCGGCACGGTGTGATCGTGGCATCGGTCAACCAGGTCGGGGGGCACGACGATCTGGTGTTTGATGGGCACTCGGCGGCGGTCGCGCCGGACGGCACGCTCATCGCTGCGGCCAAGGGGTTTGATGAAGACCTGATGGTGTTCGATGTGCCTGCCGCCCCGCCCAAGACCGCGACCAGCCAGACGATCGAGCGGGTGTTCCAAGCAATCCCCGACCCACTCCTGGAAGCTGCGGACGAGGCGCTGCTGTTTGGGGCGCTCAAGCTCGGCGTGAAGGACTACTTCCGTAAAACGGGCTTCGAGCGGGCGCTCATCGGGCTGTCGGGCGGGATCGACTCGGCTGTAACGGCAGCGGTAGGTGTGAGTGCTCTCGGCGCCGCCAACGTGATCGGCGTGGCGATGCCGGGCAAGTACTCGTCAACTGAGTCGCTGGAAGATGCCCAGTTGCTGGCACAGAAGCTGGGGATCAAGCTGCTTGAAGCGCCGATCGGCTCGCCGTTTGATGGCTCTGGCCAGGCGCTGTCTGGCGCGCTCGCGGCGCTCAAGCAGCCGGCTTTGGGGGCGGAACTGCCGGATGTGGCCGAGGAGAACCTGCAATCGAGGCTGCGCGGCACGCTGCTGATGACGCTCGCCAACCGGCTCAATGCCCTGGTGCTCACGACGGGCAACAAGAGCGAGATGGCGGTCGGGTACTGCACGCTGTACGGCGACATGAACGGTGCGATCGCGGTGCTGTCGGACGTGACCAAGTCGCGAGTGTACCGCTTGGCGAGGTGGATCAACAAGCACGCCCAAGACGCGGGGTTTACTGAGGCGCCGATTCCTGATCGGACGATGACCAAGCCCCCAAGCGCGGAGCTCGCACCGGGCCAGCTCGATTCGGACTCGCTGCCGCCTTACGACGTGCTGGACTACATCATCACCCACTACGTCGAGCAGCGACAGAGCGTGCAGACCATCGCCGATGAATCGACGATTGCGCTGGCACTCGTGACCCGGATCGTCGCCATGATCGACGCGAGCGAGTACAAGCGGTACCAGATGGCCCTTGGGCTGAAGGTCACGCCGGTAGCGTTTGGTCGCGGCAGGCGGCGAGCGCTGGCCCAGCGGTACCTGGCCAGCACGCAGGCGCCGTCGCGCTAACGAACCAGCGCGGGGTCGCTGCGTGAATGGCACGGTTAGCGAGTCTCGCGGGCTAAGAAGGCTTTCGAGCGAAACCGGGACGGACGCACGACGGCTCTGGCTTTAGCTGCTGCCCTGGCGCATGCGGTCGAGGCCTTCGGGGAAGGGGTAGGTCGGGAAGACGCCGACGTGGCCGTGGTTCCACATCGAGGGCGAGGGGTAGACATCCCCCCGGTAGCCGGCCTCGAACATGGTGCTGAGCACGGCCTCGAAGCTCGGCTGCTGGCCGTCGGCGGCAAGCACGCGGTTGGACACGCCGTCGAGGAACGACACGGTGGCGACGGGCCTGCGGTCGGGCCGGCCGCTGAGCATCTTCTGAATGGTGCGGAAACCCCGGCCCAGGTCCTCGGTCGTGAAGTGGTCCCGGCCTTGGGGGCGGAGCAGGGCGAGCACGAGCACGCTGTCGAGGTCGTACTTCAGCACGTACGGCTCACGGTCGCCGGTGGCGTGCAGGGCGACCGAGTCCTGGAAGACCTTGGCGTACGAGGTGATGCTCTGGGCGGACCACTGGCTGGTGGTGATGAGCTGGACGATCTGGGAGATGATGCCGTGGGCGTTGTCGTCGTCGTTGACGGCGCAGACGACGGTGCGGTACCGGCCGTCGAGCACATCGAGCAGCATGTCCTGCCCCCAGAGCACGCGGAGCCGACGGCCCGGTTCGAGCCGGGAGCGGTCAGAGGGGAGCAGCGTGACCCGCTGGGTGCCCTCGGAGTGGCTCAGCAGGTCGTCGGCGTCGTCGTCGTAGAGCTTGGTCGGGGATGTGGATGTGGACATGGGGCCTCCTTGCGTGGAGCGCAGTGTAACGCGCTAGCGGGGCGGGTTGGGGGCGGCCTGCTTGGCCATCCGCCAGCCTTCGAGCCAGCGGGCCCCGAGGTCAGCGATGGACGGGTTGTCGGTGCCAAACAGTCGAAACATGCTCGATCTGCCGCGTTCATCGATCAGTGTGACCCTGACAGGAACCGTGAGAGGATTGCGCCCGCGCCAGGACGCCGGCCCTCCTTCGATCTCTATAAGAAGCAAACTGTCGGATGGCGCGAAGTGCCGCTCTTCACGGCCGAGCTGAGAGTCGGAGACTCCGGATAGATCAACGAGTAAGACTCGAAAGACGCCGTTCGGATCAAATTCAGCTCGTCCGAATTTGCCACGCCTGTTCGCGAACGTTCGCCACGCCGCGAGGCCGCAAATCAGTGCGATTCCGGTCCATAGCCCATCCCAGAGACCCAAGAACTCGGATACGGTCATGACACCAACGATGCCCAATATCAGCGGCAACGAGAATCCGCCTCTGAACAAGGCTGGCCGCGCAACCGGGTAGGAACGCGGGTCGCTGAATAGGCTGACCTGCTCTTCAACTTGCACCTCGGCGAATGCCTGGGAGTCGGGCTCGATACCGGCAAAGAGCATCGGTGGCAAACCGCGGCGATGCACCCATCGAACCAAACCGCGACGACCGCGAGCGCCGAACGCATCCGCTACCCACAAGCGTCCGCCAAGGCGCTCTCCCCGCGTGGACCGTTTCAGGATTCGCAGAGCCGACCGACGCCTCAGTCCGCTGAGGATCAACCAACCGACGGGCGCCGTCACGCCGCAAGCTGCTGACAACCAGATCAGAAAGACAATGAGGGATGCATCGCTCGATCCCGCCAACACATATTGGATAGCTGCGGCGAGCATCGCTGCCGAGCCAAGAGCGATACATGCCACAAGCGCGAACCGGATGACCCGATAGACGGACCGCCCACGAGCCAACGATGCGCCGCTGGCAGCGACTGCAACAAACGGAACCCTCGCTGCAAGACTCGCCGTATTTCCCTCGGGCTGGGTAGTTGGCGGACTCATGCGCGAAACGCTCAGTTCCCCGTCGGCTGGGGCGTGGTGCGGAGGTAGGGCTTGTGCTCGGTGAAGCCGGCCGGGAAGAGGGTCTTGGCTTCTTCATTGCTGACCGCGGGCACGATGATGCAGTCCTCGCCGGCCTGCCAGTCGGCGGGGGTGGCGAGCTTGTGCTTGGCGGTGAGCTGCAGCGAGTCGATGGTGCGGAGGATCTCCGCGAAGTTGCGGCCCGTGCTGGCCGGGTAGGTGAGCGAGAGCTTGAGCTTCTTGTCCGGCCCGATGATGAACACGCTGCGGACGGTCATGGTGTCGCTTGCGTTGGGATGGATCATGCCGTAGAGGTCGGCGACCTTGCGATCGGTGTCGGCAATGATGGGGAAGTTGGGAGCCATGCCCTGGGTCTCGGCGATATCCTTGGACCAGCCCTCGTGGTCGGCGAGCGTGCCGACACTGAGCCCGATGACCTTGACGTTGCGTTTATCGAATTCGGGCTTGAGCTTGGCCACCGCTCCGAGCTCAGTAGTGCAGACGGGTGTGAAGTCCTTGGGGTGGGAGAACAGCACACCCCACGAGCTGCCGAGATAGTCGTGGAAGCTCAGGGGGCCAGCGGTGGAGTCTTGGGTGAAGTCGGGCGCGGTATCGCCGAGTTGGATGGTCATGGGCTGGCTCCTTGGAGTGGTGGGAGAGATCACCCCAAGGGTAGCGCGGGCGGCAAGACCAGAACCTCGGATGAATCGCGGTGGTGTGACGGTTTGATGAGCGCATGAAAAAACCCCCTCAAGGTTTACCTTAAGGGGGTTATGCGCTGGCGATGACCTACTTTCCCGCGATGCAGTATCATCGGCGGCCTGGGCTTAACTGCTGTGTTCGGGATGGGAACAGGTGTGACCCCAGACCTCTAGTCGCCAACAAGCCTTCCGTGGTGGGTGAGCACCACGGAGGGTTGAAAGACACCGATCGGCTGGATGGCCGATCGGAGAGATCGTAAGAACGCATTGGCTGAAGTATCGTGTGCCCCGGCCAGCAGAAGCTGGACCGGAGTAATGTCATGGATCGGTTCATTATGATGAAACAATCCGCGACGGGTGGCCGGTATGAAAAAGTGTTCGACCGTTAGTACCGCTCCGCTGAGGGCCTTTCAACCCTTGCACGTGCGGCCTATCAACCTGGTAGTCTTCCAGGGGTCTCAAGCAAGTCTCATCTTGAGGGGGGCTTCACGCTTAGATGCTTTCAGCGTTTATCCCTGCCCGACGTAGCTACTCTGCGATGGGCCGAGCGGCCCAACAGAATCACCAGGGGTCAGTCCAACCCAGTCCTCTCGTACTAGGGTTGACTCCTCTCAAACTTGCAGCGCCCATGACAGATAGGGACCGACCTGGCTCACGCCGGTCTGAACCCAGCTCGCGTACCGCTTTAATGGGCGAACAGCCCAACCCTTGGGACCGCCTACAGCCCCAGGATGCGATGAGCCGACATCGAGGTGCCAAACCGCTCCGCCGCTATGGACGCTCGGGAGCGATAAGCCTGTTATCCCCGGAGTACCTTTTATCCGATGAGCTACGACCCTTCCACACGGGATCGCAGGATCACTAGAGCCCACTTTCGTGACTGCTCGTCCTGTCGGACTCGCAGTAAAGCTGGCTTGTGCTCTTACACTCTAACACGCGGTTTCCATCCGCGCTGAGCCAACCTTTGCACTCCTCCGTTACTATTTTGGAGGAGACCGCCCCAGTCAAACTGCCCAGCACTCACTGTCCCTCGCCCGGCTTCACGGGAATCGAGGTTAGGCCGCAAACATAATCAGGGTGGTATCTCAACAATGGCTCCACCTGGGCCAAAACCCAAGCTTCAAAGCCTCCCACCTATCCTGCGCAAACTAAGTTCGCGACCAATAAAAGCCTACAGTAAAGGTTCACGGGGTCTTTCCGTCTTGCCACGGGTAGGCGGCATCTTCACCGCCACTACTATTTCACCGAGTCGGTCGTGGAGACAGTGCTCCAGTCATTACGCTATTCATGCGCGTCGGAACTTACCCGACAAGGAACTTCGCTACCTTAGGACCGTCATAGTTACGGCCGCCATTGACCCGTGCTTAGGTTGCAAGCTTCGCCGAAGCTAACCTACTTCCGTGACATTCGGGCATTGGGCAAGCGTCACACTGTATACATCCTCTTGCGAGTTAGCACAGTGCTGTGTTTTTGATAAACAGTTGCTAGAGCCTTTTCTCTGCGCCCCGAAGGGCCCCCTTATTGCGAACGTACGGGGTAAATTTGCCTAGTTCCTTCACGACCGTTCTCTCGAGCGCCTGAGGCTATTCGCCTCGCCCACCTGTGTCAGTTTTGGTACGGGTTCGTATTGGGTGGCTTTTCTAGGAACTGCTTTGACTTCCAACGGCAGAACCTACCAATCTAATAAGGTAGGAAGTCTCTACAGTCCGCACCTTTCCCGAAGTGCAGGAATATTAACCTGCTGTCCATCGACTACGCCTTTCGGCCTCGCCTTAGGTCCCGACTAACCCTGGGCGGATTTCCCTTCCCCAGGAATCCTTGGGCTTACGGCGAACAGGATTCTCACCTGTTTTATCGTTACTCAAGCCCGCATATGCACTTCCTGACGCTCCACGAACCGTTTCCGATCCGCTTCAACGCCGACAGGAACGCTCTCCTACCACGCTTGCGCGTCCGCAGCTTCGGCTCTCGACTTATTCCCGATCATTATCGGCGCCAGACTCCTCGACCAGTGAGCTATTACGCACTCTTTAAATGATGGCTGCTTCTAAGCCAACATACTGGCTGTCACTGCAGTCTGACTTCCTTAAGAACTGAGTCAAGATTAGGGGCCTTAGCTGGCGGTCTGGATTGTTCTCCTCTTGACCGCGGATATTGTCACTCGCGGTCTATCTCCCGAGACTCGGCTGCTGGTATTCGGAGTTTGGTTGGGGACGGTAGGCGGGTAGCCCCCAATCCCCATCCAGTAGCTCTACCCCCAGCAGTTGCACCTCGAGGCTAACCCTAAAGTTATTTCGGAGAGAACGAGCTATCTCCCGGTTTGATTAGACTTTAACTCCTCCCCACAGCTCATCCCATAACTTTTCAACGTTAACGGGTTCGGTCCTCCAGAGGGCTTTACCCCTCCTTCAACCTGGCCATGGGTAGATCACACGGGTTTCGCGTCTAGCCCTTGCGACTGAACGCCCTGTTCAGACTCGCTTTCGCTCCGCCTCCGGTCCGGTAGACCTTAGGCTCGCCACAAAGACTAACTCGCGGGCTCATTATGCAAAAAGCACGCGGTCACCCCGGAGGGCTCCCACCGCTTGTAGGCACACGGTTTCAGGTACTCTTTCACCCCGCTCATCGCGGTGCTTGTCATCGTTCAGTCACCTTACTGATTCACTATCGGTCGTCAAGGAGTACTTAGCCTTGGAAGGTGGACCTCCCAGTTCGATCCGGGTTTCACGAGCCCGAACCTACTCGATGGGCTATGCGGCCTGCTACAGGACTTTCACCTTCTTCGGTCTGGCATTCCAACCAGTTCACGTAGCCATATCCGCTTTCGCTCGCCGCTACTTACGGAGTCGCTGTTGCTTTCCTTTCCTCCGGGTACTTAGATGTTTCAGTTCCCCGGGTTCGCTCCGCACGCCTATGCATTCAGCGTGCGGTACTCCTAAGAGTGGGTTTCCCCATTCGGAAATCCCGAGATCACAGCCTGGTTACCGGCTCCCTCGGGCTTATCGCAGGTTCCAACGTCCTTCATCGCCTCTTGACGCCAAGACATCCACCGTGTGCCCTTAGGTCACTTTTTCATACCGGCCTCACGCCGCGGTTCGCACGCTGCTGTCAGCGTCCGGCCCCGGTGCTATCCGGATGTAGTGACCACCGTATTACTTTCTTTGGCACTCGATACTTCATAATTGCCTTGCGCTCCGCTCGACATCGCTGTCCGAGCAGAACGCTGCGTTCTTCGATCTTCACTTTCCAAGAAGCTCGGGCTTCGCGGGATCGACCCGCTCGGCCCCGTGCCGGGCGTTGGCCCGGTCCGGTTTGCTCCGTTGTACGGAGCGGGGGGATACTAGACAGCTCGCTAAACGGGTCAACTTCACCGGCCCAAGAATCGTGCTTTGGGGGCATGATTTCAGCGCGGAATCCGCGCTGGCACCATTTCTGGACGCTTTAGCCCGAACCGCCGCCACCACCTCCGCCACCCGGAGCAGGGGTTGGCGGACGGTTGCGACTGTCGTCTCGCGGCTGTCTGCGGTTATCCGGCTCTTCAGCCTCCGCGGGCTCGGGAGCAGCAGCCTTCTGACCAGCCCGCCAAGAGGCCTCGACCGCTTGGTAGACGGCTGAAGCCTCGTCCAGGCTGGGCAGGCGGATGGTGACAAACCCGGCTGTGCCCGATGTCATGAACGCTCTGAACTCGTCTTTGGCTTCCACAAGGCCGCCCTGCGGCTGGCCGCCGCTGCCCGGCACGCGGGCGACATCCAAGAGCACCGCGTCAACGCGGATGGGCAGCTTGCGCAGCGCGGGCTCACCGAGTTCAGGGTCAATCTCGCTCTGCTGCGGCGCAGACGGATTCGGGTTGCCTCTGGTCGTCGTGACGGGCGGTGCATCAAATCCCGGTGCACGGCCACGGCCGCCATCGGGGTCGCCGCGTGGAGCGCGAGGCGGTGCAGCTGCGGGCTCGGCTTCATTGAGCAGTTGGAGGTTGTCGGTGTTGTAGAGCACCAACCCCTCTGGCACTCGGGCCTCGGCGAAGAGCTGGTCGCCCGGCTCAGCGGTCATGGTCGCCCGGCGGTAGTAGCCGTAGTAGAACTCGTAGAGCTCGACGCTGGCGTTGGGTCCGCCGCCGAGCGGATCGGCTTCGCGGGCGTTGACCACGAAGTAGTACTCATCGGCGAGTGCCTGCACTTCGTCGGTCCATTCCGACCAAGGGCCGGGGAACGTGAGCGACTCGGCGAGCGTGTGCTGGTCTTCGTTGAGGGCCTGCTGACGGCCAAATACGGGGTTGTTGAACACCGGACGCAGGCGGTAGCGGTAGGTCTCGCCGCCAACCACAGTGACATCGTGCGACCAGAGCGCGAGCTTGTCGTTGGCGAAAAGCGCATCGATCTTGCCGAAGACGTTCTCGTCGATCTCGCCCGTGTCGAACTTGGTGCCGTCAAGGGCGTAGCCGAGACCTTCGAGTTCGATTTCGATGGCTTCGAGCTGTTCGTTCATACGGTCGAGCCTCGCCTGGCGAGGATCGGTTCGATCGTTGTTGTTGGTCTGGCCTGCGGGCTGTCGGGATCCGCCACTGGTACCGCGACCACCGCGACCGCCCGGCGTGCTGGTTCGGCTGGGTGCCGCGCCGTCGTTCTCCATCGCATCCTGCAGCTTCTGAATGTCGCGGTCGAGACCAGTGGCTTGACGAACAAGCCGATCGACCTCGGCGTTGTCCGAGCCCGCAGCGGCCATCGCTGCGGCCGGCGGACGCCACTGCTCGCCCGCGATGGTGCGGTAGAACATGGGCTTGGTGATCTGGTCTACCTCCGCTGCGGCCAGCCGGGTCATCTCGGCGAGCATCAGCGGATCGTCCGTCTTGCTTAGCTGGAGTTCACCGAGCACATCCACCCGGCCTGGCATGCCTTCGACAATGGCGCGCTCGCCCCAGGAGCCGTCGGTCATGCGGCGCTCGCGCTCAAGCTGAACGCCGAGAATCTCGAACCCTTGACGCCACCAGCTCGGGGGCAGCGGGCGAGCCGCGCCGGTGTCGCCGTCGGCGTCGGTGAGCAGCGCGGTGCGGATCGCTGAGCCGTCGATGAACGCCTGCACCGAGATCACACCGAGATCGAACGGTTGCTCCTCGCCCAGCCGCTCACGCAGCGCCTCGCTGGCGGCCCACTCCGACGGGTGCACCGAGCCGCGGTACGCCGAGGCAATCGGTGCGTTCGCAGCGGGCAGCGCGGGCAGGGCGTACATGCCGCCATCGGAACCTTCCCCGACGGCATCGAACGTGCCAAGGTCGGTCGCGACACCGAGCGGCGCAAGCCTGTTCGTCGGCACGGTCGGCCGAGCGATTCGACTCGCGTAGACGCTCTTGAGTTCCTGCTGGCTCACATCGGGCCGAGCGGGCTCGGCATCGTTCATCTTGGCGAGCACGCGGCGCGCTTCTTCAAGCACCGGATCAAGCGCCTTGTCGGGCGGGACCTCTCGGCTGCCCACGCTCACGCCCTTTGGCGGGATCGCGAACTGCATGGTGAGGACCGCGAGCAGCACCAGCGCCACGGCTCCAAGCACGATCTTCTCGACGTGCTGCTCGGCCGGGTTGACTCCCTTGAGCTTCATACCTTGCTCCTCAATCGTGGCCCACGCGGGGGCCTGCACCGGCCTCGATCAGCCGTTGTTGTTTACACCAAGCACTTGCTGCACCGTCTTGGGCATCAGAGGGACCGTCCACGAACGCAGCCACACAATCTCGATGTCCATCGAGGCCTTGACCACATGCTCGTTGCCGTAGGCGTAGCCCAGCGATAAATCGTCCCAGATGTCGATCTCGTCGAGGTCCAAGTCGGTGACCGTCATGAGCCCCGTCGAGTGGAACGCCTCGATCACGCTCGGCAGCTTCTCAGACGAGACGATCAGCTCAAGCCGAACCTTCCGCACGTCGTACACGCTGTTCTCAGAACTCGAAACGCGCCCCGTGATCGAAGCGTTCGGATCGAGCGGGGCTCGCCCGTCACGCGAGATCAGACCAGCGGGCTCGCCCGAGCCCTTGCTGAAGATCGGCAGTTGATCGATCTCAAGCTTCACGATGCGCTTGACTGGGGAGAGCTCGACTTCCGTCTGCTCGCCTCCGACGCCCGTGTTGGCGGTCTCGATCGCCCGAAGGATGTCTTCAAGCACCCAGGCGTCGGCCATCCACATGAAGCCTTCTTCGTGCAAAGGAACCTGCGCCCCGGACCGCGCCTCCATCGAGGGCGGCGGGAAGAACGTGTGACCGCCGAGTACAGATTGGTCGGCGTAGAAGCTAAAGCCCTGCGCGTGCCGGCGGTACTCGCCGATGCGTCGGCTGACAAGGCTCTCGTTGATCTGCTGCTGACGCTCGGCATCGACTCGGCCATCGTCGCTCTCTGCCGCAGCGATGGCTTCTTCGCGGTCCTTGGTCTCGGCGAGCATCTGCGCGATCTCGCCGGCGTTGGGCACCGTGCCAGCGCCCGCCTCGCGGAGGGTCCGGGTGTACCACGAGGGCTTGCCTGCGCGCGCATCACCGAGCATGAACTCGAGGTACTCACGCATCTGCCGCTTGAGCTGCGAGTCGTTACCAGGCCCCTCGGGGTACAGCCCCTCAACGAGCGGGCCGTGCGAGGCCTTGTTGCGTTTGGTGGCCTCGGTCATCACCAGGCCCGCTTGCTCGACGCGCTGCCGGCGCTGGTCGGCCACCCACTGCGTCATCGCGGCGTTGGGCGCGTCGGTGACCGTCGTGTCTTGCTGACCGGGCACCACAGAAGGAATGACATAGGTGACACGCGCCCGCTTGATCTGGTTGAGCTTGTCGCCTGCGCCCGCCTCAGCGGTCTTGAGGATTTCCTCGTTCCACTTGTTGCTGAAGATCCACGCGGTAGGCAAGGCGCCGAGCACCACCACCACGCAGACGATGGGCAGCCAACGCTGCTTCAAGAACTTCAGAATGCCGCTCATGCGCCACCTCCATTGCCCGCGGGCTTCCACTTGAGCACCGCGTCAAAGCGGATGACAAACGTCGCTCCATCGCCCGAGTTCACGGGACGCGGCAGCGGGGCGATCTTGTCCAGTTCGCCGCTCATCGCTTGGTTGGATCGCCTCGCCGCAACGGAGGGCGGGGCCGCACCGCCGCCAATGAGGTTCCCGCTCTGGCGATCTTCCTCCTGCATGCGGTTGAAATCGGCCATGCGGTCGTCATCAGGGTTGGCGAGCCCGCGCCCACCAGTCGGCGCGCGCACCGTGCGTGTGTCACGGATCGATGGCCGCGTCGTCCGATCGGTCGGCGAATCGCCGCTATCAACGATTGTCCATGCGGGTTCGTCGTCATCAACCCGAAGCGTGTAGGGCGCATCGCCTCTGCTGGCGTTGGCCTTTATCCACTTGGTGATGCTCGCGGTGATGACCTCGTCGAGGTCGGCACGCGCCACATCGCTCGAAATGACCATCTCGACAACCACTCTCGGTTCACCCGGTTTGGCGTCGCCGCCGTCATCGCCACCGCCACGCCCGCCGCGGGTTGGACGCTCGACCGGGTCGGGAGCCCTGCCGCGACCACTACCGCGGCCTCCTCGACCAACGGGCTCGATATCGCCAAACGGGTCCGCTGGTGCGGCGCTCTGCGGGGCCTGCTCGCCATCGGCGAGGTAGCGGTACTCGCTCGCGAGCGAGACCAGCTCGAATTTGTGGCCCGAGCCCGACGAGACCATGCTTGATGCGTCCGACGCCAACCAGCCGAACACTTCGCGCTGATCGAGCAAATCGATGATGTTCGCCGCGGCGAAGTTGTTGTCCATGGGCGAAGTCACGCCCGCGTCATTGGCTTCGCTCGTGAGCCGGCTGCCCAGCGCTATAGCGCGATCGATCTCAGCGGGCGGGCTCACCGAATCAAGCTTGGTCTGGCTGAGGAACGGCCCGATGAACAACGCGCCCGAGGCCACGAGGCCCAGACCCGCTGCGGTGGCAAACCACTTGGTCTTCCGCCGCCACATCGCGTCGCGAACGACCTGCACCGGGATCACGTTGGCGTTGAGCGCCGCTTGACCCAGGCCCTGCAACGCGAGACCCGCCACCGTCGTCAGGTTGGGCGCGAGGCTCTCGAACTCGGCGGCCTGCGGACCCTCGACGGGCAGCTTCTTGAACCGCTCGAGCCGGTACACGTTCAGCCCGAGTTGCTGCTTGAGGTACTTGCGCATGCCCGGCAATTGGAAGGTGGAGCCGACGCCGATCAATCGCGTCAGGTCCGCATCGCGGTGCAGCGACTGGTAGTAACCAATCGAGCGTTGAATATCCTGCGCCAGATCGCTGAACACCGGGCGCAGCGCCTGGAACACCTGCCGGGCGTGCTTGCTCTGCTCGGCGTCACGCTTGAGCTTCTCCGCCTTGGGGTAGCTGAGCTTGAACGCCTCGACCAGCGCCTGCGTGAATTCGTGGCCGCCGATGGGGAACGTCCGCACCCACACCCGGCCAGAGTCGGCGATGATCAGGTCCGTCGCGGTCGTGCCAACATCCAGCAGCACCGTGCCGGGCGTCTTCTCGGTGAACTCCAGATCGAACGCGACCGCGTTGTACGCCGCCACGGGCGAGAGTGTCACCACATCCGGCGTGATGCCGACCTCAGCGAGCAGCGCGAGGTCGGCCGACACGCGCTCCTTGGTCACCGCAAAGATGCCGACTTCGACATCAGGCGACTCGGGATCCTGGAACGTCTGGAAGTCCCATTCAACATCTTGCAGCGGGAACGGAATCTGCTGCACCGCCTCGAACTTGACGATCTGCGGCACCTTCTTCTGCTCGACCGGCGGCAGCTTGGCAAACCGCGCAAACGCCGAGTGCCCGGGCACACTCACCGCGATCGAAGCGCCGCTCAAATCGTGCTCGTTGACGAGCCGATTGAGCGCGACCCGCTTGGCGTCATCCGGGTCCACGTCCGGCTCGCTGAGCACGCGGGCGTGCGGGATCAGCGCGTAGTCCGCGACGCGCGGGCCATCGCTGCTCATTTCAAGCTTGATGGCCTTCACGGCCGCTGCTCCGACTTCAATGCCCCAGCACACTGTTGACGACGGCATGGTGTTCCTCTCGTCGTGACTTACTCAGTTCATCTCGCATCAACCAACACATCCGCCCGGATCGACCTGCCACATGGCCCTGAGCCGACCCGGACGATGCCCACCATACGGGCTAAAGGACCGATCGGTGCGCCCGAAACCCGCCCGCGTTGCGCTCCCGTGACGATCCTTGGCCCATCAAGCCATCGCGGGCGAGCATCTTACGGCTCGTCTCAAGGCTCGTCGCGCTGCTCGATTCGTTCCTCAAGCCGGTCCGTCCACACGCTCAGCCCCACCGCAACCGCGGTCCCCAAGGGCAGCACCCACCAGAGCCCGGGCCTCAAAGGCGTGGGAAGCACGTCACGGCCCATAGCAGCCAGCGAAAATGAAGCCGCGTGGTACGCGCCCAGCGCCAGGCACAGCCCAGCGGTCAGCAGCGTGGGCGTGCCAACCACCGCCCCACCGCCGGGCCACGGGATGGGGACACGGTGGGTGCCCTTGATCTGGGCACCTCTACGTGCCCAAAAAAACACCAAGCCAGCGGCACCAACGAGTACACCCGCGCCCACCAGGCCGATTATCGGACCGATCGTGCCGTTCAAAGCCGGGCCTTAGCCGAGGCCATCACACCGTCACCAACGCGGCGCTCGAAACCATGCTCATGCCCTGTGGATCGAGGGCCGCCGAGTAGTTCAACAGCTTTAACTCCTGCGCTCCAGTGAGTTTGAGCATCGCCACCAGATTGCCGATCGAGCACCACCGCGTGGGGTTGCCCTGCCACGCGACCGAGCTGATGAGGTCATCCATTTTGCCAGCCTGCACATGGGCGAGCAGTTCCTGGTCCTGCTTGACGGTCTTGTTGCGGGCTTCCTGGGCCTCGGGAGCATCGCCGATCAGCGGTTGCTGGTCGCCAAAGGCTGGCCCCACGTGGCTCAGGTCCGCGGACGAGACGATGAGCGTCTTGCCGCCGACCTTGTCGAGCGCGGCTTTGAGAGCCTCAATGAACGGGTCCATCGCGAGACCGCTGCCGTCGTAACTCTCGCCCTCATTGACGGTTGGGTCGTGGATGAGCGCTCCGAACACCGGGACATGCTGGCCCTGGTCGTCGGTGCCTAGACAGTGCTGAATCCAAGGCACCTGCAACTCGATCGAGTGCTCGTTCTCATGGTCGTAGCGGTTCTCGAAGCACAGCCCGGCGTTCTGCTCGCCGAGGGCCTCGCGCAGGGCTGCTTCGAGGGCCGCGTCCTTGGGGCTCTCGCCCAGCGGGGTGGTGTAGCCCTTGTCGCAGGCGCACACGCCAGTGGACAGCCCGAAGTGGTTGGTGCCCAGAATCACCACGCGGTCGGGGCGGTCGACCACCCGCATTCGGCCCCAGACGGCTGCGTAGTTCATCCAGCCCCTCAGGTAGTCCACGTGCGGCGCGACCAGACCCGCGGGCAGGGCGTCGAACGCGGGATCGTCCTTGTCCTCCAAGGCTTTATCGATCCACTGGTCCATCGCGGCTTTGAGCGCCTCGGGGCCTTTGGCGGCTTTCTCTTCCTCGGTGGCCTCTTTGTTCGCTTGCATAACGAGCAGGTCGGCCATCTGTGCGGTCGAGCCGGGCGGGAGCATCTCTGAGCCGTCAAAATCGACCCGCATCTGCACGAGCATGGCGTCGAACGTCGGGCCAAAGAGCAGGCCCGCGCCGTCAAGTTGAGCGACGATCGTCTGAAGTTGTTCGAGCTTTAGTCGGTTCTCCATCTGCTCGACGATGTCTTCGACCGTGCGGGTGCCGTCGAACAGAGCGAGCACCTGCTGCATCGCGGGCAAGACGACCACCGGCGGGCGGGTGGAGATCTGCTGGGCATCAGCCAGGCCCATGAGGACGATCTGCTTGTCGTCGGGGCCTTTGGCGGGCACGGGGAAGGCCCTGATCTTGCGGAGCTTGGGCCTCTGGTGGTGGTCGGCGGCTGGATCGAACGCGGGAGGCTGGCTGGCGGCTGACTCGTTGGATGGGTCGTCGGAACCGGGGGTCGGCTTGGGGGTATCTGTCATAAGCAGGACTTTAGTCCCCGCGAGCGTGCCAAACCCGGTCAAGAACAGGCCGGGCCTTGGCGGGAATCGGGGGCGAGAGGGCGCTAGCATTGCGGCCCGCTCAGAAGCGGTCGCGGCCGGACTCATCTTGGCCCGCAGCGGAAGGTTCCCATGATCGATCAACTATCAGCCGGCCAGCTCATCACCTGCACCATTGCCAAGGCGCCCAACGCCGAGGCCCCGACCAAGACCATCGCGAGGCTCATGCGCCGCGACCCGGAAACGCTCAAAGGCCTCCGGCGTGCGCAGAAGCTGCGTCGCGACCGGATGCACGCGTACACCCGCGGCGGGCGCCTGTGGTACGACCGCGAGAAGTCGTCCAAGATTGTGCGCGTGGCCAAGGGCGAGACGTGGACCATGCCGTTCACGCACGACATCGCGCCCGACCTCAAGAGCGTTGAGTCGTACCTGACGCTGGCCAAGGCCTGAACCCAAACACCACGCACGACCAGACGATGCTCGTGCGCACGCAGGAGCTCCCGATGAAGACGTTTGCTGTTCTGACCGCCTCCACCTCTTTGTTGGCTGGAGGGTTATTGGTTGGTGGCTGCGATCGCGGTGCGCCCGAGCCCGCTGAGGCGACCGACACGCCCAGCCGTGGACTTCCCACGCCCGTCGATGCGATCGAATCGACCGTTGACCGGTACGAGGGCATCAAGGGCCGGATCACGGCGGTGCCGATCGAAGACAGCCCGACCGTGCGCGACCTGCGGATCCACCACGAGAACATGCCGAACTTCAAAGGCAAGACGGGCAAGCTCGGGATGAACGCGATGACCATGCCGTTCCCGCTCGGTGAAGGCGTAACGCTCGATGGCTTTGCGATAGGCGACGCGGTCGAGTTCGACTTCGAGGTCGATTGGGAAGCCAGCCCGCCTTACTGGGTCACCGCGATGCGCAAGCTGCCCGCGGATACCAAGCTTGAGTTCGAGAACGTGGAAGACCACTCTGGCCACGATCATGGCGATCACGACGGCCACGACCACGGCGGCGGAGGCTAAGCGATCCATCGCACCATTCAGGCTTCACTTAAGCTCGCCTTCAGGCGAGTTTTTTCATGGCGAGTTGCAGGTCGGCCCAGACCTTTTTGCGGTTCTCTGGCGTGTACGACCGCAGCAGGTACGCCGGGTGGTACGTGGGCATGACCGGGATTGATCGGCCGGTGAACCTGTCCTCGAACGCTGCCCATTGGCCGCGCAGCTTGCCCATCGCCTCGGTGGTATCGAGCATCAGGTGCGTGGCGGGCAGGCCGAGCGTGACGATCACATCTGGCGAAACGATCGATATCTGCTCGTGCAGGTACGGCGCGCACGCCCGCGCCTCGGCGGTGGTCGGAGTGGCGTTGTCGATCGGTCGAGTTTTGAGCACGTTGGCGATGTAGACCCCGTCCGGTTTGTCGCCCCGGCAAAGACCCATCGCGTCGATCATCTTGTTGAGCAGTTGGCCCGCTCGTCCAACGAACGGGATGCCGGCTTCGTCCTCGTCGCGGCCCGGGGCCTCCCCGATGAACATGAGCCGGGCGTTGAGCGGGCCGTCACCCCAGACGATCTTGTTGAAGCTGGTGTTGAACTCGGCGTGGGGCGCCTCGCGTTCGTAGCGGGCGCGGAGCTCGTCCATGCGTTTGGCCCGCTCGCCGTCGCCCTTGCCCGCGCGTTGCTTGGGCTCGGCCGTCGTGGTCTCGGCTGTCGTCGGCTGGGCGATGACCTCGACCGGTGCGCGCAGCAGCGCATCCATGCCGAGCATCTGTGCGGTGAGGGCGTGGTCATGCAGCGCGCGATCGCCGGGGGTATCGGGATGGCTCGGGGGCACGGGCACGGTTCTTAGCCGGGCTCGCCAGTTGGTTCGGCCTTGGGCTCCGGCTGAGCCTCTGGTTTGATCGCGGGTTCGTCAGCCGGGTCGACCTCAGGCGGCGACTGGCTCTCGTCGCGGTCGGTGGTTTTGCTCTGCTCGATCTGGGTGTGGGTCGGGGCTGGCGGCCTGGCGCGCATGAGTTCGGGGAGCATCGCGCCAGCGACCCCCCCGATGATGAGCCCGAGGACGAGCCCCGGAAGGAAGGCGCGGGCGAATGTGCCGTTGGATTCGTTGGTCGTGCTCATCGCGTGCTCCGGCGTGGCGGATGGTGGGCGGTCCAAGACAGCGTATCAGGCTCAGCGCAGTCGGCGCATGGCCCCGGTCCACCTTGCGTATCGGACGATCGCCCGGAGAAGTTGACTTGTTGGGGGGACTCCCCGCCCAAAGGCGGTCTGCCAGCGCCAGGACACATACCGGCCGCTGCCAAAGAGCCGCGAGCGGAGCCCGAGCATGGCGAGAACCCAGAGCCCGGCGAGCGTGTCAAGGATGGCCTGGAGCGAGCGTGGCACTCAGTCGCTCCGTGCCGGGGCGCCTGGCGAGGCGGCTCGCATGGCTTCGACGGTAATCCTGAGTCCCTCTTCGACATGAACAAAGGGCTCGTAGCCGATGAGCGCCTGGGCTCGAGCGAGATCGGCCAGCGAGTGCTTGACGTCGCCGGGCCTCTCGGGCAGATGCTCGGCGGCGACTGTTTGCTGGCCTGCGAGCGAGGCGATGGCGCTGGCGAGTTCGAGCAGCGTGGTGCGTTCGCCCCCGCCGATGTTGATCGGTGCGCCCGCGAGCGGTTCGGCTGAGGCTCCTGCGAGCAGGGTCGCGAGCACCACGTTGGCGACGAAGGTGAAGTCGCGTGACTGCTGGCCATCGCCGAAGATGGACGGGGGCTCGCCCTTGAGCAGCTTGGCTGTGAAGGCGGGGATGACCGCTGCGTACGCGGAGCCAGCGGGCTGGCGCGGGCCAAAGACGTTGAAGTAACGCAGGCAGACGGTGTCGAGCCCGTAGGACGCGGCCCAAGCGCCAGCGGCTTGCTCGGCGGCAAGCTTGGAGGCGGCGTAGGGCGAGCGAGGCTTGGCGAGCATGGTCTCGGTCTTGGGGAGCTGCTCGGTGTCGCCGTAGGCCGAGCTTGACGCCGCGAGCACCACGCGTTTGGCGCCCGCTGCGCGCGCGGCTTCGAGCACACGAACGGTGCCCGTGGCGTTGACATCCCACGACCGCTGCGGGTTCTCGATGGAGCGCGGCACGGAACCCACAGCGGCGAGATGGAACACGACGTCGCACGCAGCGCTGGCCTCGGCGAGCGCATCCGAATCAAGAATGGACGCATGCACGAACCGCACTCGATCTGGCTCAAGATCGACCAGCTCGCAAAGGTGATCGGCCGACGAGGTTGAGAGGTCGTCGATGACGCGGACGCGTGCGCCGAGGGAGACGAGCGCATCGACAAGGTGCCCCCCGATGAACCCGGCGCCGCCGGTGACGAGCACGTCGCGATCGGCGTAGTGATTTCTCAGGTGCGTGACTTGGTCAGCGGGCAAGCGGAGCATGTTGCATGGTAGTCCGGGACGGCTCGCCAGCTACCAGCCCCTCACGATCCACCGATTGGGACTGCGGTCTGACCTGTAGTCTCTGATCGGAATGCCGAAATTCGGCACTCGCGATAGAGTTGGTCGAGCATGATCTGAAGGTCGAGGAAATCGGTCATGCCGTCCCCATTGAGGTCACCTCTTGAGAACGGTGCGCCGATGAGCCCAAGCCATTCGAGGAAATCGTCAAAGTCCACGACGCCGTCGCCATTGATGTCTGCAGCACAAACGGCCTCGCACGAAACCGTGCGGACAAAGACCGCGTCAATGGCGGCCTCGGTGATCGAGTTGTTGGGATCGTCGGCGACGCTGAAACGGATGCGGAACGGGACCTGGTTGCCTCGCGAGGACCGTACCGGAGCGACGACCCGGCGCCAGAGCGGATCGCTGGTGACCGACTCGAGCGACTGCCAGCTCCCGAGCATCGCCTGCAACTCGATCTCCAGCAGATCATCGCGGTCATCGTTTGCGAAGTAGCGAGCGTATTCGAGCACGACGGCCTCCCCACCTGGAGGTGCAAACCACCGGGTGGTGAGCCTGGTTGGACCGCCGTCAACATCGTTGTTTCCGGTGCCGAGCCCGGTAAGCCAGCACTGCCCGGACCCGTCCGCATCGGCTGGGGGTGTGAGCCACTGCGGCTCATTGCTCGGAACACCGATGGCCCAACTGCCCTTGGTGCCCGCAGGCGTAGTGACCTGCCACTGCGGGTCTTGCTCAAAGTCAAAGGCTGCAAACTCGAAGGTTCGCCAGCCCGCCACCGCCCAGTGCTGGGCTTGTTCGTCTACAGGCCAACGGACGTTATAGTGTTGTGCCGACGCGGTGACCCAGTACCGAACGACTTCGCCGCAGGCGATCGGTGGCAACTGGCCTATCCATGCGCCGCCGCCGAGGTCGTCCATGAGGATGCTGCCTTGGGGGCCGGCATCGATCGACCAATGGAGCGTGACGTTGTGCGCGTCGACCTCGACCTGACCGCTGCCAGGATTCACAATCTCAACAGTGACCACCCCGGGGTGGCGGGGCAACAGGACATCAGCAGGCTGGCTGATCGGGTTGATGGCCAGGCCGGGGCACACGCAAGGCCCGTTCAGGTCCGCGATAGCCTCACGAAATGAGAGCTGGTTGGTGGATGTGCCTTGGTTGCCATCGGTGAGCGTGCAGCCGGCGTGGGTATGAATCGCGACGACTTTGCCCGTGGCCTCGTTGATCACGGGTGAGCCTGAATTGCCGCCTGTGGAGTCGCTGCGGTACTCGACTCGCTCCGCGCTGGCTGTGACGATCTCTCCAGTGTGGGTGCGGAGCACGAAGTTGTTGACCCCGGGATCGGTCTGAAGCGTCTCGTCGGTGCCGTAGCCCGCGACGGCGACAGAAACACCGGTTAGGGGAATCTTGTCGCTGAGGGCAAAGGCTGAGCTCTGCGCCTCGAACGGCATGAGCCCTGTGTTCGGGTTGGAGTAGACCTGCATCAGACCAAACTCGGTGCCGGGGTCGCCGACGCCTGTGCTGATTGTCTCGTCGCCATCGACAGCGTATTGGTGATCGGGCGACGGAAATACGGGCGTGCCGTCAGCGAGCGAAGGCGGCACGTTGAACTGCACGACCGCGGCCGAGCCGTTGGTGCAATGGCCCGCAGTGACGAGGCACTTGTTGCACGTGTCGATGAGCCAAGCGGTGCACTTTACGGGCATGACGCGCGCAATGGCCGGATGCTCGAGCCGGACACGGTCATCGGTGTCGCCGCAGATCGACTTGTTCGGGCCGTCACCCGATTGGGTCACCGCACCCTCGATGGTGAGTTGGACCTTGCCCTCGACACCCGCGGGCACCACCAGTTCAACAAGGACCTCGGAGCCGTTGAAGTACGCGGAATGATGGCTCCACTGTTCAAGCTGCTCAGCGGTGAGGCGCTGCTCGGCGCCGTCGGCGAGCGAGGTCAGCCGCAGGTAGGCCTCCTCGCTCCCGTTCGCTGGCAACTGCACAGAACCGAAGCGGACGCGCAGCCAAGGGCTGCCCGCGGCTTCGACCAGCTCGGCAGCGACGATGCGATCGTGGTTTGCGGGCTGAACGTCGGCGAGTTCAGACGCGGACTCCGCTCGGACGAACGTTTCACCCTGAGCCGCTGCGGGGCCACAGGCGGTTACCAACACGGCGGCTGTGGATACGGCGACAGCCCAAACGCCTTTGAAAACAAATAAGGTCAATTTTCTCTCTCCCGAAAGGGCCTCAGGGCGTTGTCGCGCCAAGGTCCGAGAATACGGCGTGGTCCAAGCGAGTATGACTCGCGAAAACTTCTACACGCTACTCGGTGCGTGGAAAAGCTATCAAACGTAATTCATGCCGTTTCGAGGTAAAAACCTGCTTGTTGATTAGCAGAACACCCCAGCAGAAGCCAGTGGTTTCGTGGGCTGGATCGCTGGAATCCCCGGCATCGACGCGTAGGTTGTTTACCGGCAGATCGCGCCCACCTGCGAAAGCAAGAAAAGGAAATCGCCGAAGCTGACCATTCCATCGCCACCAGCGGTGCCAAAGTCATCGGCGAGATCACCAGCGCAGCCAGGCAAGCCGCCTGGACAGGGACCGATCAGACCAAGCAGCGCGAGGAAGTCGCCGAAGCTCACGGTACCATCGCGGCTCCCGAGCGTACCAAGGTCGTCAGCGAGGTCCCCCTCGCACTCGATGGGCATCTGGTACTCAAGCAGCCTGATGTGCATCGTGCCCGGCCGAACGCGGGGGTCGTCCGATGCGCCGTCGATGCGCCAGATCATGATGTCGTCGATGGAATCCTCGAAGGTACCCGCGTCGCTGCTCGGCGGCAGCAGTGATAGATCGGCACTGTTAAATGATGTGGACTCCGCGTCCGATGCGAGCAGCCGCATGGAGTAGACACCATCGAGCATCACGATGCGCGGCAAATCAAAAAGGTCCTTGTCGGTGGCACCCGGCGTTACACCGCTCGTCATGATGAGCGATTCTCCCTGCTGCGAGGCGGGCGGCACGAAGCTGAACTCGGTGCCGCTGGCGGTGGCGCGCAGCTCGGTGTTCGCGAGCTCGATCGGGTAGAGCATCGTGGCCGGACCCCACGGGGCCTCAAAGCCGAGTGCGGCATCGCACGCGAAATCAAACTCGACAGGCTCGCCGATGCTTGCAGTGGCAAGATCGCCCACGACCAAATCGTTGCTGATGACTTCGCCGATGAATCGAACGACGACGATCGACTGGGCGCTCGCCGCAGATGCACCTGCACAGACCACCATCGCCAGTAACGTCCATCGACCCATGACAACCCCAGCCAGAGGGTGCGTACACAGCTCGTCCGCCTGCGGCGGTTTGCTGCTATCTCAATGTACGGACGATTGTTACGCCTTGGCCAGTGCAATCCTGTCAGAACGAGTCAGCACGCCGAGCATCGAAGGAATCCATGCCACCGGGCCTAGTTCTCGGACGTCGATTGACTGCTTGCAGGTGGCTCAGGGGCAGGGACCGATGAGACCGAGCAGGGCGAGAAAGTCGCCAAAGCTCACCATGCCGTCGCCGCTGTTGAGCGTGCCGAAGTCGTCGGCGATGTCGCCCGTGCAGCCGGGCGCACCGGGGCAGGGTCCGATGAGTCCGAGCAGAGCGAGGAAGTCGCCGAAGCTCACCATGCCGTCATCGCCCAACGTACCGAAGTCGTCGGCAACGTCGCCAAGGCACGGGCTGGCGCAGTCGCGCTCGCCGCAGAACAGCGTGACGCGGACCACCGGCGAGCGGGCGACGCCGCCTGGCGCAGCGGGATCATCGATGGACCACTGGAAGTAGCGGAGTTGCCCATCGAGCGAGGCATCGAGCGGGATAGGCCAGTGTGCGGTAGCGAAGCCGTCGACCCCAGTTCCGCCGGTGGACACCGGCCCGACCACGCTGTCGGGTGCGAGCACGCCCGCGACGGGAGGCTGGTCGGCGATGGCGAGTGTGGCGTTCGCGCCGGCGAGCGCGTCGCCAAGGCCGATCTTGAACCACTCGTTGCCAAGGTTTGCCGGGATGTTGGCGATGATGCTCGGGAGCCCGCCAGAGCCAGTTGTGCCGGCTGCGACCACGACGGCGTGCTCACTCGTTCGCTCCGAGAACAACCTAGGGCGATCGAACGGGAAGGTCTCGCCCGCAACGCGCGGATCGGTCAGCGCGTTAAGAATGAAGTTGGCGACCACGCCCTGCTGGGGAGGCGCGATCGGAACGGGCAGCAGCGCATCGCGGTTGGGATTCCCCGGAGCGCCCGGGCCAGCATAAAATGCGAAGACCTGGTTCATCGCATCGAACTGGCCCGTGTGCATGAACGACGCCTTGAGCCCGGCATTGCGGAGCGAAGGGGTCTTGAACTTGCCGCGATCGGCGGGGCTGCCCGTGACTTCCTCTCGGCCGATGTCCTGGATGTTCGGGTGGAGCCCGATGTTGCGGAAGCTGTGGTCGGTAAACAGTGGCGGCGTGTGGCACGCCACGCACTGCGAATTCTCAAAGATCGTCCAGCCCTGGATCTGCTGATTCGTCATGGCCGAGTTGTCGCCCATCATGAACATGTCCCACGGGGTCTCGTCGGCAACGAGCGTGCGCTCGTAGGTGGCGATGGCCATCGCGATGCGAACTGGTGTGATGGCACCATCGCCGAACGCCTGCTCGAACAGCTCGGGATAGCTCGGAAATGTGTCGATCGCGAACTGGATGTCGGTCGGCCAGTCGGTCGCCAATGCGAGCGGTGCGGAGTGCTCCAGCTTGCTTGCCACATGTACCCAGTCGCGGTCGGCGTGCGCCATCTCGACATCAGAGAGAGGCGGGCCAACGACCTGGCTCTCGAGCGCGCCGCCCGTGGCGATGACGACATCACCCGTGATGGGGTCGGTGAATGTGTCTGAAGCTCGGCCGTCCCAGAAAAGCTCTGGCGCGTACATCGCGAGCAAGGCTGAGTTCGCCGACCGCCCCGTGGCTTGGGGCTCAAGGCCGAAGACAGCATTGGGTGCGTAGTCCTCGTTGGCATCGGCTGCGATCACGCCGAAGGACGTGCGCAGGTCATCGGGTGTTCCCGGCACCCCATCGTTACCGGGATTGGGCGCGAGCGTGGGGTCGGTTCCCGCCGCGCCGGTGATGTGGCACGAGCCGCAGGACATCGTGCTATCGCTTGAAAGCTGCTCGTCCCAGAACAGAATCTTGCCCAGCACACGCTTAGATTCGGTCAGCGGGTTTTCGGCCGGGAAGACCACGGGCGGCAACGGGCCCTCCATCTTGGCTTGGTACAGGGCCACGGCTGCGGTGGACACGCCGCCCACGAGCGCGAGGGTGTAGAGGGTCTCGGCGCGAAGCAGGGCTCGTCTCGCGACGGCGTGTCGGGTGGGCATCTCGATCTCTCCACTAAAAATATCGCAGACTCCCTAGACCCATCACGTGGGACGACGGCCTAACGCCCAGCACGCCGAGGGATTGCACCCGGCCGAACTTCGATCCTCAAAATCTCGTCTAGGCGCAAGGCCCGATGAGCCCGAGCAGGGCGAGGAAGTCACCGAAGCTCACCATGCTGTCCTCGCCGAGGGTTCCAAAGTCGTCGGCAATATCGCCCGTGCAGTCAGGGTTGGGAGTGCCGGGACCGCATGGACCGATGAGGCCAAGCATCGCCAGGAAGTCGCCGAAGCTCACCATGCCGTCCGCGCCAAGTGTGCCAAAGTCGTCGGCGATGTCGCCTAGGCATGGGCACTGGCTGCCACTGGTGTTGACGATGCGGCGTACCTCGCCACTGAACAGGCGGCAGAGGTAGAGCTCGCCGTCGGCGCCTTCGCCGAAGCTCGCCATGCCGAAGCCGAGATTCAGGAACGGACCCGCGACGGCGTTGCCGTTGGCCGGGTCGAGCGTCTCGATTCGGCCCGTGCAATAGTCGGCAAAGAAGTACTTGTCGGTGAAGTCGGTGCCGAGCGCACAGCCGGTGTAGACGTAGCCGCCCACGATCGAGCACTCGCCGTTGGGACGGCTGTTTTCATAGATGGGATCGACCCAGTCCGGGTCGGCTGGGCAATTGAAACCGGGAGTTGCGATGAAGCCCTCGCGGCACCGCCAGCCGTAGTGCTGCCCACCGCCGCTGACAGCTGGGAGCACGTTGAGTTCTTCGCGGGCATTCTGACCGACATCGCCAAAGTACAGGTCGCCGTTGGGCGCGAAGCTGCCTCGCCAGGGGTTGCGCACGCCGTAGGCGAAGATCTCGGTCCTCACGCCTGCTTGGCCGACGAAGGGGTTGCTGGCGGGGACGGTGTAGGGCACTTGGTCGTTGCTGACATCGATCCTGAGGATCTTGCCGAGCAGGGTGTTGAGATTGACCGCGTTGTTCTGCGGATCGTTCGCGCTGCCTCCGTCACCGGTAAAGATGTAGAGCATGTCGTCGTGCGGGCCGAAGCCCATCCAACCGCCGTTGTGGTTCGAGAACGGCTGGGAGAACGCGATGATCGACCTGGCGGATGCGGGGTTGGCGGTGTCGGCGGTGGCTCGGGTGTACTCGGCGACGATCGTTGCGAGGCCGCCCGAGTTTCCTGTGTAGTTGACGTAGAACTTGCCGCTGGTTTCGTAATCCGGACTGAAGGCGAGCCCGAGCAGGCCGCGTTCATCGGAGCCCGAACTACCGCCCGTCACGAGAGGGTCGATATCAAGGAACGGGGTGGGCAGCAACACGCCGTCGCGGATGATGCGGATCGCGCCCTCTTGTTCGATGACGAACAGCGCACCGGGATCGCCGGGTGTGCTGGTTAGATAGACGGGGCGGTCGATCCCGGTGGCCACGACCTCGGTGCCGAGTTGGCCTGAGCAGATCGGGGCGACACAGGCAACGGCAGCGGCAAGGAGCGAACAAAAGCGCATCGACAGCATGGTGGGCGGCTCCGGGTCGCCAATCTCTGGCCGACCAAATAAATATCGAACATCGACGACTACTCAGTAGAGAGAATCGCGTAATCCACTATGGTCTGATCGGGGGACCGTGGCAAGTAAAAAAGACCCCGGCGTGAGCCGGGGCCTTCGAGAGTTTCAGAGAAGTCTCGCATTGCGAGACATCCAGCTCTTACGGGCAGGGGCCGAGAACGCCGAGGAGGAACAGGAAGTCGCCGAAGCTGACCTGACCGTCTCCGCCGGGCGTGCCGTTGTCGTCGGCGTTGTCGCCGGTGCAATCCGGGTTACCCG
>CAYGSG010000019.1:30120-42574 GCA_964352615.1 uncultured Phycisphaeraceae bacterium | reverse complement strand
CCGTCGGGGTTCCGTGCATCCACCGGTCGCCCGCGGGCGAACCATCCCCCCATGCCCCAAGCTTCCGCCGATTCCGTTCGTCTCTCGCCCGCTCTCGGTGGCAATCAGCCGCTCGACCAGATCGCCATCGCGCCCTCGGGTGACGGCTACCTGCTCACCACCGCCACCGTGGTCGATCGGCCCATCGATGAGGTCTTCGCGTTCTTCGCTGATGCGGGCAACCTTGAACAGCTCACCCCGCCCACGCTGAACTTCAAAATCCTCACGCCCCGGCCTATCGAGATGCGCGCCGGAGCGATCATCGACTACCGCATCCGCGTCCACGGCGTGCCGATCAAGTGGAAGACCGAGATCACCGCGTGGGAGCCGGGCAAGCGGTTCATCGATGAGCAGCGGCGGGGGCCCTACCTGCGCTGGATCCACGAGCACACGTTCGAGCAGACCGACGCCGGCGTGGTGGTGACCGACCGCGTTGACTACAAGCCGCCCGTGCGGTGGCTCACGCACCCGCTGGTGATCAAGCGCGATCTGACGAAGATCTTCACGTATCGGGGTGGGGCGCTGCACCGGCGGTTTGTGGTATCCTGAAATCCATGAAACGGCGGAGCACAGCTTGAGGGCCGCGTGGGGCAGAACGGTGGTCGCCGCAGCGGTGACGTTGTGCGCACTGACGGCGTGCCAGTCCGGTCCGCAAGGTAGCAGCGAGAATTCGGTTCGCGCGGACACGGGCGGCATGAACGAGCTGACCGTGCAGGCGCTGGTCATGGAGATGGCGGATGAGTACATCATCGCGCTGAGCGAGGCGGTGTACCTGCACCTGCACTACGAGCAGGAAGACTCGCGTTCGCGGTGGCTGTCGCAGTCATTTCTAAGAAACGGCGTGGGTGCTGCGCTAGACATTGCATCAGGTGCAAACCCGGATGTGGCGCTGCTTGACCTGTTGGTGCTGGCTTCGGTGCAATCGTGGGCGTTTGAGGACCGGTGGATCAACGAGATGACGAACTCGGGCGAGCGCGAGCGGAAAGCGCTCGCGCGCATTCGCGAGGGCGAAGCCAAGCTGTGGGAGATGTCCCGCAGGGTGCTCGAGCCCGCTCAGGAGCAAGAGCTTCGCGCCCTGATCGAGGAGTGGAAGTCACACAACGCCGAACGGACGGTGGTGGCGCTGGTTCGGTTCGATGAGATGATGGACGAGCGGCGGCTGCCGAATCTGGCGAGCCGCGATCGAGCGTCGGGGCTGTTCCGTGCGGTGAGCGAGGCGACGTCGGAGATCGAGCAGTCGCGCCTGCTAGGCGAGCGCCTGCTCTGGACGGCGTCGCGTTATCCGTACCTGCTCGGTCAGCAGTCTGAATTGACCGCGTATCGGTTGGCTGACCAGCCGGAAATGCGCGCTGCAGCAGAGGCTATCGAGGCTGTGCAAGGCCTTGCAGCGAAGACGGAACAGCGAATGGAGAGTCTCGATCGGGACGTGGCTGATCAGATCACGGCGGCGTTCGACCTCTTGAGCGAGGAGCGGACGGCGGCGATCGAGCAGGCCGAGGAGTCGATGACGAACGTCCTGCTCCGCGGGCTCGATGACCTGGAACGTCGGGTTCGGATCGAGCGTCTCGCGGCGATCGATGGAACCTTCGATCGGTTCCGAGATGAATGGCGGGCTTCTTTGGATGATCTCCAAGAGCGTGAGCCCGTGCTGCGCGACATGCTGGTCGAACTGCGCGACACCATCGAAAGCTCGGGCGAGCTCGCGGTGGACCTGACAGGGACAGTTGAAGCGCTCGATCGGCTCGCCGCGCGGTTCGACGAGCGAGATGCGGGAGACCGCGAGCCGCTCGACATGAAAGACGTGCGAGACGCGGCTATCGAGACGGCCAAGGCCGCGGAGCGTCTGACGGAGTTGCTCGAGCACGCGAACACGCTGGTTGATTCAGGGAAGCTGTCGCAGCCAGCGGAGTCGCTAGAGCGTGCGAGCGCGGGGGCGATCGATCGTGCGTTCTATCGCGGGCTGATCCTGGTGGGCGTGCTGGTTGCGGGGATGATCGTGTCGCGGCTGATCCCTCAGCGTCAGCGGGCGGGCTGATGCAATGCAGTTAAACGGTTGATTTGCTGGGTTTCGTGCAGTGGTGGACGACTCGCGGGCGCGAGCCGGGATATGTGGCCCGGAGTGGATACTGTTCTCATCTTGTCTTGTGCCCACGACTTGACTCCCGGAGCCCCCCATGCAGGTCCACGACACCATCCTCGACGCCATCGGCAACACCCCGCTTGTCCGTCTCAACCGCGTGGTCGAGCCGGGCTCGGCCGAGGTGCTCGTCAAGTGCGAGTACACCAACCCCGCGGGCTCCATCAAGGACCGCATGGCGGCGTACATCATCGAGCGGGCCGAGGCCGAGGGTTTGCTCAAGCCCGGCGGGGTGATCGTCGAGAACACGTCAGGCAACACCGGCATGGGCGCCGCCATGACCGCGGCCGCCAAGGGCTACCGCGCCATCTTCACCATGCCCGACAAGATGAGCCAGGAGAAGATCGACGGGCTCCGCGCGTTCGGGGCGGAGGTCATCATCACCGCCACCGATGTGCCCGGCGACAGCCCCGACCACTACGTCAACGTCGCCAAACGCAAGGCGGCGGAGACCCCCGGTTCGTTCTACCTCGACCAGTACCACAGCCAGTGGAACATCGAAGCGCACGAAAAACTCACCGCGCCCGAGATATGGGAACAGACCGATGGGGGCCAGATCGACGCGGTCGTCGTCGGCACCGGCACCGGCGGAACCATCTCGGGCATCGGGCGGTTCTTCAAGAAGCAGAAGAGCCCTTGCAAGATCATCGGTGTTGATCCGCTTGGCAGCGTGCACTACAGCATCTTCAAGACGGGCGAGATGTCCACGCCGTATGTGTACAAGGTGGAGGGGCTGGGCGAGGACATTGTCTGCCGGGCGTTCGACCCGAGCGTGGTCGATGACATGTACCAGGTGAACGACTTCGAGTGCTTCACCATGGCGCGCAGGCTCATCCGCGAGGAAGGCCTCTTCTGCGGCGGGTCGTCGGGCGGCATGGCGCACATCGCGTGCCAGATCGCCAAAGAGATGGGCCCCGGCAAGAAGATCGTCGCCATCCTGCCCGACAGCGGCACGAGGTACGTGACCAAGTACCTCAACGACGAGTGGATGAAGATGCACGGCTTCATGGAGCCGCCGCGCGGGCTGGGCATCATCGAGGACATGCTCGATACTTCCCGCCAAGTCATCACCGCCGACCAGACGCAGACCGTAACGCAGATCATCGGCCTGATGAAAGACAACGGCATCAGCCAGATCCCGATCACGAATGGAAGCACCAAGCCGATCGGCATCGTGCACGAGGTGGATGTGCTGCGCGGTTTGCAGAGCGGCGACATCAACCCCGGCTCGCCCATCAAGGGCGTCGAAAAGCCCATCGGCGGGCTGCTGTATCCCAAGGCACGGGTCGAAGAGCTCTACGGCATCTTCGCCAACGACCAAGCCGCCATCATCATCGACAGCGACCGCGTCGTCGGCGTCATCAGCCAGATTGATTTGATTGAGCATTTGGCGAGGCAGCAGTGACATCGTGTACGAAGATCGCAGGCTCTATAGGTTTACCGATATCTGCGGAGATCCCGACACTTCCAGGTGGGTCGTCGATCTTGAGCTGGATGATCGGATGTTTACCAGACTTGTGTTCGGCGTGCTGATCAACGACTGGCCGGCGGATATTGTCGCGACAGAGGGGGGCAAGAAACGGACAATCGAAGATTTCCCTTGGGCGATTGGGTGTCGGCCTAGTGCCAGCGCTCGCGTTCGCGACCTGCTCGAACGTCTGTGTCCCGGAGCCATCCAATTCCTGCCGTACAAAGTTGAGATGCGACACAAGCCGGGCTCTTTTGAGCAACTGTTCATCTTGAACTTCCAAGTGAAATCAGACTGCTTGAGCATTGAGCGCTCGTACGGGCCCAGCCCCGTCAGTTCAGTCGGCTATTCCAGCGTTTCCAACGGCGAGATACTGCCAGCGGTCATTTCCAGCGATTCCGTTCCTGATCGTCCATTCTTTGGAAGGCTGTCGTACTCGGGCTTGACGTGCATGAGTGGTCATGTCTTAAACGCCTTTGTGGAGCACGGCATCACGGGTTACGAAGTCGAGACGCTTTGGCATGACACGGACCAGGGTGCGCCGGAGCCGAACCCTGAGGTGGTGCGGTGGCTCAAAAGAGGCGGTAAGGCTGAGCTTGATGACGTGGCTGTAAGGGTCCGACAAGAGGAACTCATGGACTGAGCGATAGGAGAGACCTGATCGAGCACCTCGCACGCCAGCGGTAAGTGAACGCTGAGCAGGCGGAAATCCATTGAATGAGGGCAAGTGCGAGCCTCCCTATCCCCTTGAGGGAGAGGGCCGGGGTGAGGGGTATCGGTTCTTGGCCCCCTCACCCGATGCTGCGCATCGACCTCTCCCTCGCTGGGGAGAGGTGGGCGGATGGCCCTACCCTTGCTCTCCCGCTATCGACCCGACAGCCACAGAGGAAGACTCCCGATGACCACCAACGCGAACGAAGGATTCTCCACCCGCGCCATCCACGCCGGCCAGGAGCCCGACCCGACCACCGGCGCGATCATGACGCCGATCTACCAGACGTCTACTTTCGTCCAGAAGAGTCCAGGTGTCATCGTCGAGGATTACGACTACTCGCGCGCCGCCAACCCCACGCGCAAAGCATTCGAGAACAACATCGCGAGCCTCGAAGGCGGCTCCCACGGCCTCGCGTTCAGCTCGGGTGTTGCGGCGACGAGCGCGGTGCTGCACCTGCTCAAGGCGGGCGACAGCGTGCTGCTGTGCGATGACGTCTACGGCGGGACCAACCGGCTGTTTCACCGCATCTTCGCCCAGCTCGGCATCGAGCCGATCCTGGTCGACATGACCGACCCCGCCGCCGTCAAGGCCGCGTTCAAGCCGTCCACCAAGCTCGTGTGGGTCGAAACGCCCACCAACCCCACGCTCAAGGTCGTGGATATCGCGATGCTCGCCGAGCAGGCGCGGGCGCACAAGGCGGTGCTGGCGGTGGACAACACGTTCGCGACGCCTTACCTGCAGAACCCTCTTGCGATGGGCGCGCACATCGTGCACCACTCGACCACTAAGTACATCGGCGGGCACTCTGACGCCATCGGCGGCGTGCTGGTAACGAGCGACGCCGATCTGTTCGATCGGCTCAAGTTCGTTCAGCTCTCGGTCGGCGCGGTGCCCGGCATCTTTGAGTGCTTCCTGCTGCTCCGCTCGACCAAGACCCTCGCGGTGCGCATGGAACGCCACGGCTCCAACGCCATGACAATCGCCAAGTGGCTCGAAGCCCACCCCAAGGTCGACCGCGTGGTCTACCCGGGTCTGCCGAGCCACCCGCAGCACGACCTCGTCAACAAGCAGATGCACGGCGGCAGCCGCGGCTACGGCGGCATGATCACCATCTTCCTCAAGGGCGGCCTCGCCGAGAGCCGGGCGATGCTCGAGAAGACCAAGCTGTTTGCGCTCGCCGAGAGCCTCGGCGGCGTCGAGAGCCTCATCGAGCACCCGGGCATCATGACGCACGCCAGCGTCCCCGCCGACCAGCGCGCCAAGCTCGGCATCAGCGATTCACTCGTCCGCCTCAGCGTCGGCATCGAAGACGTCGACGACCTCATCGCCGATCTGGAGAGGGCGATTGGATAGCGGCAGCGACGCGACCCCTGCTGCTCCCTCCCCCGCCGAACCCGGGGCGGCACTGGCTTTGAAGGCCGACGGGCGCGTAGCCGCACTTGGGGCAGACGTCACGCAGCTTCTGTTGTGCGTCTTCTGTCCCTGGCAGGTTGAGGAACTGCTTGTTCATACCTGCGGGTCATTCCTTCGGATCACAAATGTGACGCTGGAGTCTAGGGCTGGATCGATGAATCGATCGGTGTCACAATCTCTAGCCCCGTCGATTCAATGGTCGGCACTGTCGACAAGACTTGCGATTGCAACGTGCGAGGCAAGTCGTGCACGAAGTTGGCCAACTCAGCTTCCGACCTCAGTGCGCACAAAACAAACATGTGTCTGGGCAAGACAAACATGCACACGTATCGTTTTGAGCGGCTCTTCAGAGTGTCGAACGCGAAGACGGCGGCGTCTCTCGGCCCGAATCGTTGAACACGGCGCACCCCGGGTCGGGTCCGCTCAACAACAATGAGGGAGTCGATATCCGTGATCCGCACGATTAGACACGAGAGCCAAAGATACAGCCCAACTAGCTGAATAACCAACCCGATCGCGCTGAGCGGCCAGAGCAGTGGTTCATCGGGACTGCGGGCGAGCCATGCAATGACAAACACCCCTTGAAACGCAAGGCCCATGAGCACGAACGCCATCCCATTGAGACTGCGTGGTTCGCGGAACTCCCAGTTGCCCTTGTTGTCTGTTCTCAGGGCGGCGGTGTATTGCCGCCGCAGTCTTAGCCGGTGGCCACGGAAGTGATGTCGACAGAGCGGCAACAGCGTGCGTTGCTCGAGCATCGCGGCGGTTAAGTCGAATCGCCCGTGTTCCGTGCCACACTCGGGGCAAATCTTTGCCCGTAAACCACTCAGTTCATACCCGCACTTTGGGCACTTGAACTCAAGGTACGAGTGTTCTTCAGAATCGATCATACTCATGCCTCACCCCGGCCCATAGCTCTTCCGTATCATCGTTCCACTCATCCCGCTACAGCTTACCCGCTTCCACAACATCCAACGACGTCACCACTCGGCGTTTCATCGCCTCGGGCAGGCTCGCGATGTACGCCCGAAGCTCCTTCGGATCAGCGGTGACCGCCAGGACAAGCCGGTGGTCGCCACAAAGAAAGACGCACACCGCCGGGTCGGGGTGGGCATCAAACGCCTCGACCGGGAACACCAGCAGCGCGGTGTGTTCGAGCGAATGCCGATCGCGCAGCGGGAAGTAGAACATCCTTCGCGTTATCACCAGCGTGCCGTCCGCTTCATCCAGCAGGTAGGCTTTGGCCTCGCTCGCACGAAGCGCAGCAGTGTGCGCGAACACCAGTCCGACAAGCAACTGGATGATCCAGCCCGATGAACCACTCGACGCGAGCGCGAACATGAAGAGGGCGCCTGTGCCGCTCAGCAGCAAGCCGAAGACTCTCCCCGGCACTTTGTCTGTCCACCGCCAGGATGTCTCGCTCACTTGCTTGAGCGGCACGAACATCGGCCTCGGCCTTGACCGAACCGTTTCCAGCGCTGCTGCAAACGCTCCCGAACCGCGTGCGATCTGCTGAAGCACATTGGTTCCATCGGGCACTGTCCCGCATTCCGGGCATCTTGCTTCGCGCAGGCCCGCGAGGCTGTAGCCGCAGTGGCACGTTACAAACTCAAGTAAGTGCAGCGGCAGCGCGCGCTCATCCTGGCCCATAGCTCTTCCGCACCGGGTTGGCCATCATGTTGTCACGCCCCAGCACCAGCACGTCGGCGATCTCCACCGCCTCGGCGAAGCTCGCTTTGGCCTGTTCAACGCTTGCGCTGTGCGCGGGGACTTCGCCGCGTTCGAGGTGTTCGAGCGTGGGGATGGCGTCGCCGCAGATGAGCGTGGTCTGTGTGGCTTGGGGGATGAGCAGGCCGCAGAGCCCGGGCGTGACGCCCGGCAGCGGGAACAGGTCAACGCCGGGCACCACGCGGTCCTCGGCGGGCTTGCACCGCTGCAGCACGCTGAGCTGCATCTCGAGTTCCTGGCGCAGCCGTGGGTCGAGGTCTTCTCCGCCCAGGCCGTCCTCGGCGGCGAGGGCCTTAGCGGTCTGCGCCAGGGGCACGCCGACGGCCTCGCGCTCGGCCTGCGAGATGAGCCACCGCGCGTTGTCGAAGAGCAGGATGCCTCTGCACGTATCGGGCTTGAAGCTCGTGAGAAAGACGTGCGTGATCTGGCTGGGAATCATGCCCGCGCGCTCGTCGAGGCGTTGCTCCAGCGCCGCCGGCGGCAGGCCCGGATCGACCAGCACGGCGTTGTCGCCGCTGACGATGAGCGTGATGGTGGCGTGGCCCGTGCGCACGGGCTGGGTTTCGCCGCGCAGCGGGTGGTGGTCGAGGGCACCCAGGCTGAGGACGCGGACGCTTGCGGCGGCGGCATTGGCGGAGTTGCGGGCTGGCTTGTGCATGGCGTGGCTCCGCTGGCGGCCTTGAGTAGTCCCAGAACGCGAGAGCGTACGCGGCGCAGCCCCCACAGGCCTCGCAGGCTGACCCGCGGCGAGATGCCGTGCGCAAGGCGGTTGGAGAAGCGGCGAGCGGTTGCGAGAGTGAGGTCGGCCCTGCTGGGTATTCGGCTCACTCGGCGGGCCAGCCCCCGCGTTGGGGGTTCATCCGCTCGGGCAGCGTCGCCCGGGCGCACAAAGCGGGCCCCGTGTCTATCGCCTCGATGACACGGGGCCCGTTGTTCGTTGGGGGAGTCTGACCATACCCCCTCAGTCACCTGCGGTGACAGCTCCCCCGTCGGCGACGGGGGAGCGGCAAGCAAGAACTCACGCCAGCACGGGCGGCGCGGGGAAGTCGATTTCGGTCTCGTTCACATGGTTGAAGTAGTTGGTGAAGACCGCCAGGCCGAACACGGCCGTGACCTCGGCCACGTGGCCATCGGTGTAGCCCGCGGCCTTGAAGTCGGCGATGTCCTCGTCGCTCACAAAGCCGCGCTTCTCTTGCATCGAAGAAGCGAACTGCGCCAGCGCGTTGAGCTTCTTGTCGCTGGTGACCTTGCCCTGGCGGGCCTCGACGGTCTGCTCTTCGGTCAGGCCCGCGCCCTTGCCGATCACGGTGTGGGCGGCGGTGCAGTAGTCGCAGTTGTTGGCCTCGGCCGAGACCAGTTGGATGACCTCGCGCTCGGCGGCGGAAAGCGAGAACTTATCCATCGCGCCGGACATGCTCAGGTAGAGGTTGAGCACCGCGGGGCTGTTGGCCATGCCCTTGAAGATGTTGATCTCTTTGCCCTTGAGCGGGCCATCGAAGATGCTCTTGACGGACGCGTGCTTGGGATCGACGACGGAGAGGCGTGCCATGGTGGGCTCCTTAACGGGTCTGTGCGGGCCATCTTCCGAGAGGCCCAGCGAGGGGTGAACGGTTCGTAAAGCCGGGAACAAGAAACAGCGCCCGGCATGGGATTCTTCGCCCGCTTGGGGCGAGTGTCACGGACATACACCCGGCGAGCGGGTAGGCTTCCAAAATCGCGGTCCTGCGGCACCAATCGGTGCTGGCAGCCCGCAGAGAGGCCCGGTGCGCCCCATGACAGCGCCCATGAACGCCATCCCCCGGCACAACGCCAGCAGATCCGCCGCGGCCCCGCCCATCACCGGCACCCGCATGGACATGCACTGCCACAGCAAAGCGAGCGACGGGCCAGCCGTCGCGGCCCTCGGGTTCATCGACTGCCCCGAGTGCTACTCCGAGCCCGAGCAGGTCTACGACCAGGCCAAGGTGCGGGGCATGGACCTGGTGACCATCACCGACCACGACACGCTCAAAGGCGCGATGCAGCTCGTCGAGCGCGGCTTCGAAGGGTTCATCCCGGGCCAGGAGGTCACGGTCTACTTCCCCGAGGACCGGTGCAAGCTGCACGTGCTGGTGTGGGCGATGACGCCCGAGCTGGATGAAGAGCTGAGCACGCTGAAGCTGCGTGAAGACGTGTACCAGTTCGCGGCGTGGCTGCGCGAACGGAACCTGCCGCACGCGCTGGCCCACCCGCTGTACATGCAGAACGGTCGGTTGCGCCGGTGGCACATCGAGCGGTCGGCGCTGCTGTTCCGCGGGTTCGAGACGCTCAACGGCGCGCACCAAGTCGGGCACAAGGGCGTGCTCGAACGCTTCCTCTCGACGCTCACGCCGGGCATCGTCGGCGAGCTGGTGCGAGCGCACGGCCTCGAACCCCTCTGGCCCGAAGCATGGAACAAGGCGCAGACCGCTGGCAGCGACGACCACGGCTTGCTGAATGTCGGGCGCACGTTCACAACCGTTACCAACGAGACGGGCGAGGTGCTCAAGGACCCGCGTAAGTTCCTCGACCGCGTGATGCGGGGCCACGGCGTGCCCGGGGGCGTGGGCGGGCACTCGGCGCTGCTGGCCCACCAGCTCTCGACCGTGGGCGCGCACTACTACGCCGACACGCTGGCCGAGCACGCAAGCCCGGTGGGGCAGATGGTCGCGAGCAAGCTGCTTCGGTTCGCCGGGGTCGATCTGCCCAAGCCCGGCCCGCTCGCGCTGGCGGGCGACGTGGTGAGCCGGCGGATTTTCCGTCGCCGCAAAAAGAGCCTGCCGCTGGTGGCGGCGCTGCGCAAGCACGTCGGCCCGCTGCTCGAGCGGTACCCCGACCTGCGCGATCGGCTCAAGAGCGACCGGTTTCTTGAGGGCAGCGCGATGGCCCAGCACGAGCGCATGGCCCAGTTCGCCGACGAGCTGGTGCGGGTGCTCAGCGACGCGATGGGCGAGTCGGCGGTGCGGAGCTTCCGCAAGCGCGACAAGCTGGGCATCGTCGACCACCTGCTGAGCTACGGCATGCTGACGGCGGCGCAGCTCCCGTATCTGTTCAGCCTGTTCTACCAGAACAAGGAACGCCCATTCCTTGAAGACTTCGAGCACCACCTCGCCGAGCCCGGCCGAGGCGTGAGCGTCCTGGAGCGACCCATGCGGATCAGCCTGTTTACCGACACGCTCGGCGATATCAACGGCGTGTCGCGGTTTATCACCAACGTGGCCGAGCAATCGATCGCCACGGGCCGCGACCTTGAGGTCATCACGTCGACGCGCATGGAAGTACCGGCGCTGCCGAACATCCACAACTTCGCGCCCGCTTTTGCGATGAAGCTGCCCAAGTACGAGAACCTGGAGGCGGTGCTACCTCCGCTGGTCCCGATGCTGCGCCACCTCGACCGCCACCAGCCCGACTGCATCCATATCTCGACGCCCGGGCCGGTCGGCCTCGTGGGGTTCGTCGCGGCCAAGATGCTCCGCGTGCCCGTGCTGGGCGTGTACCACACCGACTTCCCGGCGTACATCGACCACCTGTTCGAGGACCACGCGCTGACCACCCTCTGCGAGGGGTTCATGCGGTTCTTCTACAGCCCGTTCAGCGCCATCTTCACACGCAGCGACGACTACGTCAGCGCCCTGACCAACCTGGGACTTCCCGAAGAGCGCACCGTCTCGCTCATGCCAGGCTTCGACAACGAGGTCTTCCACGTGCGCCACCGCGACGAGGGCATCTGGAAAAAGCTCGGCGTCAAGGTGAACCCGTCGTCGGTCAAGGTGCTCTACGTCGGCCGGGTCAGCGTGGAGAAAAACCTGCCGCTGCTTACGAAGGTCTGGAAGCGTGCGCACGCCAAGCTCGCCGCTGCGGGTCAGCAGGCGGAGCTGATCGTCGTGGGTGACGGCCCGTACCGCGAGACGATGGAACGCGAATTGAAAGGCGCTTCCGTGCAGTACCTCGGCTTCCGCAAGGGCGATGAGCTGACCGCGCTGTACGCATCCAGCGATCTGTTCATCTTCCCGAGCGTCACCGACACGCTCGGCCAGGTCGTCATGGAGAGCCAGGGCTCGGGCCTGCCCGTGCTCGTCACCGACCAGGGCGGTCCAAAGGAAGTCGTCCGCGATGGCCAGACCGGCTTTGTGCTCAGCGCCGAAGAGGTCGGCCCGTGGGTCGACCGCGTGGTGGAACTCGTGAGCGATAAGCCGATGCGTGAGCGCATGAGCAAGGCGGCCCACGAGCTGATGCAGACCTACTCGATCCGCCACTCGTTCGAGCACTTCTGGGATGTACACGTCGCGGCCTGGCACGAGCATCTGGCCAAGCGGGGCATCACGCCCAACAGCCCCGAGCAGATCCACCAGACGCGCCCGCGCCACGATCGACCCCAGCCGCAGAGCTGAGGCGAGTGGACGCTCACTGCAAAAAAACGCTGCCCCCGAATCAACGGACGCAGCGCGAAGGGTCTCTCAAACTGATCAACTTTTCGTGCTGATCGTGCGAGCCTGCTCAGGCGGCGCGACGGGCCGTGTTGCGGCCAGTCGTGCGTGCGGTCGAACGGCCGCCGATGCGGGCGATCGAGCCACGCGTCGCGGTCTTGCGAGCGGCGGTCTTGCGTGCTGCGGGCTTCTGGGCAACCGCGCGCTTGGCAGCGGGCTTCTTGGCCACCGCGCGCTTGGCAGCGGGCTTCTTGGCCACGGTGCGCTTGGCGGTGGCCTTGTTGGCCACGCGCTTGGCAGCCGTCTTCTTGGCCGTGGTGCGCTTGGCGGCGGGCTTGCGACCGCTGGCGGTCTTGGCAGCCGTCTTCTTGGCGGTGGTGCGCTTGGCAGCGGGCTTGCGGCCGCTGGCGGTCTTGGTGGTCGTCTTCTTGGCCGTGGTCTTGCGAGCGGTGGCGCGCTTGGCCGTGGTCTTGGTGGTCGCCTTCTTGGCGGTGGTCTTGCGCGTGGTG
>CAYGSG010000019.1:0-30020 GCA_964352615.1 uncultured Phycisphaeraceae bacterium | reverse complement strand
GCGCTTGGCCGTGGTCTTGGTGGTCGCCTTCTTGGCGGTGGTCTTGCGCGTGGTGGCCTTCTTGGCTGTGATGCGTTTAGCGGTCGCGCGTTTGGCAGCGGGTTTACGGCCGCTGGTGGTGGCCTTCTTGGTGGTGCTGCGAGCGGGGCTCTTGCGAGCCTTGGTCGTCTTGCTGGTCCTTCGGGTCGAGGGCATTGTGGAGTCCTTTCAGTCGGTCTTCGGGACGGTTGGTTGGGTCCCATCCACCTCTGGCACCGACCCACACGGACCGGCCAACCAAATAGGTGTGCGCGCCGGGAATCGGACGTTTTCTCTCAAGACGTGAGAAATTCACACGAAAGTCGTCAACTTGACGCGCCCACGCTGCGATCGCGCAACGATCACACTGCACACACACCCCCAGACCCAACTCCGAGAACCAAACGCACTCAACCGACCACCAACCCATGAGCAAGCCCCATCCGACCAGCTCAAACATCGACACCAAGACCGACGCAAGCGGCGACTGGTCCGTCGATTCCTGGCGGTCCAAAGCGGTCGCCCACGACGTGCAATACCCGGATGAATCGGCCCTGGCGCGTGCATTGGGCCAGCTTCGGGCGTTCCCGCCATTGGTGACAAGCTGGGAGATCGAACGGCTCAAGGGCCATCTGGCCGACGCCGAGGCGGGCAAACGGTTCCTGCTGCAAGGCGGCGACTGCGCCGAGATGCTCCATGAGTGTCGGCCCGAGGCGATCACCAACAAGCTCAAGATTCTGCTCCAGATGTCGTTGGTGCTCGTGCACGGGTCCAAGCGTCCGATCATCCGCGTGGGCCGATTCGCGGGTCAATACGCCAAGCCTCGCTCCAGCGAGACCGAGTCCGGCACGCTGCCCACCGGCGAGGCCGCCGAGCTGCCCAGCTACTTCGGCGATGCCATCAACGGCGCCGCGTTCACCGCCGCCGACCGCACGCCCGACCCGGCCCGGCTTGTCGCGGCGTACCAGCACTCGGCGATGACGCTCAACTTCATCCGCTCGCTGCTCGACGGCGGCTTTGCCGACATGCACCACCCGGAGTACTGGGACCTCTCGTTCTTCGAGCACGCCGACCTCTCGCCCCAAAGCCGTGACGAGTACCGCCGAATCAGCCAGAGCCTCGCGGAGGCGCTCAAGTTCATGGAAGCCATCGGCGAGGCCCGCGTCGACGAGCTCACCCGCGTCGAGTTCTTCACGAGCCACGAGGCCCTGAACCTGCTGTACGAGAGCGCCCAGACCCGCAGGGTGCCCCGGCGGACGATGCACTACGACCTCACGACCCACCTGCCGTGGATCGGTGAGCGCACGCGCGGCCTCGATGGCGCGCACGTCGAGTTCTTCCGTGGCATCGCCAATCCCGTCGGCGTCAAGATCGGCCCCAAGGCCGACCCGGCCGAGGTCGTCGAGCTGACCCGCGTGCTCAACCCGGCCAACGAACCGGGCAAGCTCGTGCTGATCGTGCGCATGGGCGCGCACCGCATCGCCGAGGCCCTGCCCAGGGTCGTCGAGGCGGTCGCTGGTGCTGGCCGGTGCGGGCTGTGGGTCAGCGACCCCATGCACGGCAACGGCATCGTCACTCCCACGGGCATCAAGACCCGTTCGTTCAGCTCGATTGCTGCGGAGCTATCCGGCGCGTTCGATGCCTTCGAGGCGCTCGGCTCCACCCGCCGCGATGGCGAAGAAGTGCCCGTCGCTCAGCTCGGCGGCGTTCACTTCGAACTCACGGGCGAAGACGTGACCGAGTGCACCGGCGGCGCCTCCGGCGTGACCGAGGCGGGCCTGGCCGACCGCTACGACTCGCTGTGCGACCCGAGGCTGAACTACCAGCAGTCGCTGGAGCTGGCGCTGATTCTGGCGCGGCGGCTGAGCGATACGAGCAGGGGTTAACGGTCTTCCCAGCCCCCTTCCCCCCAGATTCCGCTGAAGTCGGGCCGTGAGTTCCCCGATGGTTCTTGGCATCGCCCGATATCCGGGCCATCTGGGAGCCGACCGATGCCGACCTCGGACCACGCAGAGACGACCACTGGGACGACCACAGCAACGACCGCAAAGCCCGTCTTCATCGCCCCCACCGGGCCTGCCCTTCGGCTGGCTTCGGACCCCGTGATCGAGACCGACACGCTCGCGTTCGATCGCCGCCATGAGCCACGCCACACCGATGGACGAAGCGGCCTAGCGGTACTGGCCAACGAAGACGACGGCTCGGTCGCGCTCGCACCCGTCACGCTGTGCGACACCAGCGGCGAGGGCGTGGGCCTGGTCAGCAAGATTCAGCCAAGGCTCGGCCAGTCCGCTCGGCTCATGATTCCCGGCGCGTCTTACGACGGAGCCGATGCCCGCATCGTTCGGGTCGAGCCCGATGGCGAGGGCTCGTGGCGCGTGGGCATGCGGATCAGGCGCCGGCTGGCGGCCTGAGCGAAGGGCCGCGCTCTTCAAGCAGCTTCTTGCACGCGGCGCGGTAGCGCTCGGCCATCGCCTCGAGCGACGCCGGGATCACGCACACCCGCCCGACCACTTCCATCACGTTGGTATCGCCGACCCACCTGGGCACCAGATGCACGTGCAGGTGCTGGGGCACGCCCGCGCCCGCAGCGCGTCCCTGGTTGATGCCGATGTTCACGCCCTGGGGTTCGAGGGTGCGCGCGATGAGGTCCGAGGCCAGTTCGACAAGCTGCCACAGCGCATCGCGCTGGGCGGGCTCGTAATCGAGCAGCGTCGGGCGGGCCTCGCCCAGCGAAACGAGCAAATGCCCGTTGGCGTAGGGGTAGGCGTTGAGCATGATCAGCCCGGCATCGGTCCGCACGACCACGTGGTTGGCCTCGTCGGCGTCCGGCGTGTTCCAGGCATCCAGCAGGAACGACGGGCTGCCCGCCTTGGGCGCACCAGCGTTGCGCTCGGTCTTGTCGAGCGCTTCGAGGTATTCGAGCCTCCACGGTGCGAACAGCGGCGGCTGGCCTGTGCCGGAGGTGTTGGATGGTGCATCGCTCACGGGCCAAGGGTAGCAGGGGCTGTCGCAGCGTCGGCCGCTGGTGCCCCTAGACTTGGGCTCAGCGCGGCCTTGCCCCGTCCATTTCTGAGGGCGCTGGGGCGAGCAGCCCAACTCAAACCAAGCAGCATCGACAACCATCGACAAGGAGTGTGAGCATGTACGAATCGATCCGCGTAGCAACCCGGGGCAGTGCGAGCGTGCTGGTGGTCGGCCAGCAGAAGGGCAAGGGGCTCGATAAGGCCACCGCCAAGCTCGACACGGAGGGCTGGATCGCTTCGGCGGCCAAGCGGCCAGAGGCCTCGGGCGATGTGGGCTCGATGGCCGAGGTCAACGAGGTCGAGGGCTACGACCGGGTGATCGTGCTGGGCCTGGGCGACGCGGACACGATGTCGGCCACCTCCCTGCGCAAGGCCGCGGGCATCCTGCTCAACCGGCTCGACGCGATCAAGGCGGAGTCGGTCGAACTGGCGATAGCGGGCGCTCTGGGCGGCTCGGTAAAGGACGAAGCGGTGGCTGGCTCAGCGTTTGGTGAAGGCCTGGGCCTGGCCGGCTGGTCGTGCGAGACGTTCCGCGGCGAGGCGACGGGCGCAAAGCCAGGGCTCAAGCTGAACCTGCACCCGGTGGGCAAGCGGTTCACGGCTGGCATCGACCGTGGGCTGGGGCTCGCTGAGTCCGCGAACATCGCGCGCACGCTCAGCCAGACGCCGCCCAACGTCGCAACTCCCGCATGGATCGCATCTGAAGCCAAGAAGATGGCGCGCACGACCGGCCTCAAGTGCACCGTGCTCAGCGGCAAGCAGCTCGAAGCCGAGAGGCTCACAGGCCTCATCACCGTCGGGCAGGCCAGCGAGAACCTGCCCAGGCTCATCCGCCTCGAATACACGCCCACCAACGCCCGCAAGACCGCCAAGCCCGTGGTGCTGGTGGGCAAGACGATTACCTACGACTCGGGCGGGTTGTCGATCAAGGTCGGCGGCGGGATGAAGGGCATGAAGCGCGACAAAGACGGCGGGTGCGCCATTTTCGGCGCGATGCACGCCATCGCCACCGTCATCAAGCCCCGCGTGCCCGTTGTCGCGCTGCTCGTGGCTGCGGAGAACTCGATCTCCGACGAGGCCTACCGCCCCGATGACGTTCTCACGTTCCGCAACGGGGTCACGGTCGAGGTCACCAACACCGATGCCGAGGGCCGGCTGGTGCTGGCCGACGGGCTCTGCTGGGCGTGCGACAAAGAGAACCCGGCTGCGATCATCGACATGGCGACGCTCACAGGCGGGGTGGTTGTCGCGCTGGGCTCGACCTTCGCGGGCATGTGGTGCGATGACGACAGCCTCCGCAAGAAGCTCGACGAGGCCTCGTGTGTCAGCGGCGAACTGGTCTGGCGATTGCCGCACCACGACGAGTACCGCGAGATGATGAAGAGCCCGATCGCGGACATCGTCAACTCGGCCCCGGTTCGCGAGGCCCACCCCATTCAGGGGGCGGCGTTCCTGAGCTACTTCGTCGATAAGAACATCCCCTGGGCGCACATCGATATCGCGGGCACGCACGCCGCGAGCAGCGCCAAGCCGCCGTTCATCGCTGGGCCTACGGGGTTCGGCACCCGGCTGCTCGCGGAGTTCCTTGATCGGTACTGAGCCAGGGGGGCTTTGGTGCCTCACGTTCGATAACCCGTCAACGGCTCTCTGGCGGGCTCGGCCCTGAGGATCGTGGCAAGGCCACGGGTTCTCCTTGGGAAATGGGGCCATCTCAAGCCGACGGCAGCATGACGCGCGAGCCGGGGAGCCCTATCCTCTTGCTTGGGCGAGAGATTCCTCCCGCGTGCGTCCATGAGAACCACGCGGCGGCAAACGCTGTTCGGAGCAAGGGTTATCGTGAGCCCGGCTCAAGCGAGCAGCCACGCAAGATGCGGCGGCCAATGCTGGGAGCACGACGTCACGCTCTGGTAGGAAGTGGCCCGACAACGGGTCTGTTCCGTGCCCCGGCTCAGGGCAACAACAAGGCTGGGGTGATCCATGAGCCGCCTGCGTCTCGGGTGCTCGTTCTTGGTTGCGGGCGGTAGTTTGGTTTGTTGGTTTGGATTGGAGCAGCTTGATGCGGGATACATCCAAAACGGTCTTGGTCTGGGTCGGTCGGTTCGTCGAGCACAGCGGCTACGCGGCCGCCGCGCGGACCTACCTCGACATCTGCCGAGATGCGGGAATCCCGGTGCTCGCCATCGACACGTCCCGCTGCGAGGTCGTAGGCCCAGCCTGCGGCGTGCCGGTGCGGGTCGAACGCGGACCCGATGGCAGCGTGACCGTTCACGCCAACGATCAGGACACGCGCTTCGTCACGGTCGTGCACGAGACCCCGCCCTTCCGCGAGCGGGTGGATGTCAGCGGCCGCGTTCGGCTTGTGAACTACACGGTTTTCGAGACCGATGCCCTGCCGCAGGCCTGGGTCGATCACGCGCTGGACTTTGACGAGATCTGGACCGCGTCCGAGTTCAACGTCGAGACGTTCAGTTCGTCCGGCATCCCTCGGTTCATGCTGCACAAGATCCCCCACGCGCTCGCGCCGGGGCTCGAGCACCACGACATCGAGCCGATGCCGTTGGCGGGTGCCAAGGGCTTCGTGTTCCTGAGCGTGCTCAGCGCGTTCAACCGCAAGGATGCAGCGGGTCTGGTCGCCGCGTACAACCAGGCCTTTACGGCCGAGGACGACACGACGCTGCTGCTCAAGCTCAAGGCCAACGCGCCCGATGAGATGGTCGAGCAGTACATCTGGGCATCGAACCGCGCCTCGTTTGATCCTGACAGCGAGGACGCGCCGCACATCATGCTGGTGCGAACAGACTTCAGCGATGAGCAGCTCTGGAGCCTGCACCGCCGGGCCGATGCGTATGTCTCGCTCGAACGCGGCAAGGGCTGGGACATCCCGGCGATGGAGGCCATGGCGCTGGGCACGCCTGCGGTCGCGCTGTCGTGGGGCGGCATCACCGAGTTCATGAACGAGGACAACGCGCTGGTCATCGGCAAGCGAGACCATCTGGTGACGGCCGACCGCGCGCTTGTGCAGAACCACACGATGTACGCCGCGCACCGCTGGTCCACCTACCGGCCTTCTGAGGCGGTCGCCGCCATGCGCCGTATCTATGACGACGCAGCACTGCGCGACAAGCTCAGGCGAGTAGGGCCAAAGTCCGTCCGCGAGGTGTGCAGCGGCCAGCGGGTCGCGCGGCTAATCCGTGAGCGCATGGATTCGCTCGCTCCGACTGATTTCCGCCAGACCTCGACCGCGAGCATCACGCTGGCGCCCAAGGGCCGGGCGGCCCGTCCGGTGGCTCTGCCGCCGCGTATCACCGGAGCCGGAGCCGTGGCATCGGTCATCAAGACCTCGCCGCCCGAGGTGATGTTCCTGATGGCGATGCTGCGTGAAGTGCGTGAGGTTCCCGCGTGGAAGCCGGGCAAGAAGCTCGAAAAGCTCGAAGCGTTGATGTACCACTACCACTGCGCCAAGCACCTGTTGCCGCCGAACGATCCGGTTGTGCAGGCGATCGAGCGCTTCGCTTCGGTGCCCCGCAAGAACCCGCTGGCCAAGGTCAAGGGCTACCGAGAGCTGGCCGGCCGAGAGCGGGAACTGCTGTTTGCAGCGACGCTCCCTCAGCAGGGCGATCCGTTCGAGCCGTTTGATCCGGAGAAACACAACCTCGATGAGTGGATGGCCGACCGGCGCAAGCTCTGGTCCCAAGCCGGCGGCGCGGTGGCACCACCCGCCGAAGAGCGCGACCGCTTGCGCACGCTTCGCAACAGCGGCCACGGCAACAAGATCGTCATCATGGGCAACGCGCCGAGCCTTCGGAAGATCGACTTCGATGCGCTCAGGGGCGTGCCCACGTTCGCAGCCAACCGCATCTACCTCGCCTACGACAAGACCCCGTGGAGGCCGACGTACTTCACCAGCCTCGACTGGCGCGTCACGCCCGACAACTACCACGAGATCAACAAGCTCACCGGCAGCACGTTCCTCTTTCCCAACCGCTTCCGCGGCCTGCTGCGAGAGGGCGAGGATGTCTACTGGTACCACTCGATCAACCGCACCGACCGCTGGCGCGAGCAGTTCGAGACCGATGCCACCCACGGCGTGCGCGGGCTCGGCACCGTCGTCACCGCGATGCTCCAACTCGCGTGGCACATGGGCTACCGCGACTTTGTGCTCGTGGGTGTCGATGCCAGCTACAACATCCCCGATACGGTTCTCCAGTCGGGCAAGGCCGCGTTCGACACGGGCAACAAGCTCGAACTCACAAGCACGCTCGACGACGACCACAACCATTTCGACCCGCGTTACTTCGGGGCGGGTAAGAAGTGGCACGACCCCAACGTCGACGAGATGGTCCGCTGCTTTGCCATCTGCCGAAAGGCCATCGAGGCTCGCGGCGGCCGCATCGTCAACGCCACACCCGGCGGCAAGCTCGAAGTATTCGACCGCGTGAACCTCGATGACGAACTCGGCGTGCGCACGCTCCGCACCGAGGCCTCGGCGGCGCAGCTCATCGAGCCCGTCATGGACATCAAGCCCGCCGAGCCCCTGGATTCGGACCCGCTGCTGCGTTGAGGCGGTCGCTCTTGCGCGGCCAGCACGGGGTTATGTCGCAGTCGCCCGCTTGGTGCGCGGCCCCGTCTTGCGACGGTTCGGGTGGATCGCGCTGCTCACGCCTTTGAGCACGCCCTTGCGGATCATCCCAGCTTCGATTCGTTCCGCTGCCCGCAGCGCGTTCTCGTCGCTGAATTCCGTGCCCACAAAAAGCCGGCCGTGCTCGCGCGCCACCACACCCGTCGTGCCGCTGCCCGTGAACGGATCAAGCACCACGTCGCCCGGGTTCGAGCAGCTCAGGATCACCCGTTCCAGATAGACCTCGGGCAACTGGTTGTCGTGGTAGCCCCGGCGTTCTTTGTTGTTGCCCTGCACCCGGCCCCAGTACTCGCCGTACCACACATCCATCGGCACACGCAGCCCCGCGGGCATCCCGTCGCGCTTGGATTCGGTGCGCGGGTCGCCGTAGATCGCGCGACGGTCGGAGGTCTCCAGAATCGGCTCGGCGTTCCATGTGCGCTCAGCGCCCGATCCCTTGCCGCTTGCTTTGCTCCCCCTGTTGCCGGGCTTGACGAAGTACAGCGCGTGGACCTTGGAGTTGATGAATCGGCCCTTGGTGTTCTGCCCGAAGCGGTAGTGCCACACGCACCAGTTGACCATCTTCATGCCGAGCGTTCGCTTGCAGTAGACCACGATCTCGGCGGCCCAGTCGTCGGGGATGTTGATCCACATCGCTCCGCCCGCGCGCAGCCCGTCGTAGCACCGCCTGATCCAATCCTCGGTGAACGCCACGTACTCGGCCTCGGGCATCGAGTCGTCCCACTGGTCGTACGCCCGGCTCCAATTGAACGGCGGATCGGCGAACACCAGGTCAACCTTGCCCGCGCGCACCTCGGGAATCTCGCTGAGCATCTCCCGGCAATCGCCCACCCAGATTCGGGCCCGGCCGAGCTGGCCCTTCTTGTTGATGCTGTGGGTGGGTGGGGTGCGTGGCATGAAGCACCCACGATAGCGCAAGCTGCCCCCATGCGCCACCCCGTCAGACCCTGCCGCGCGAGGTCTGCTCAGATACCCGCATCCATCGGTCAGATCGTTCGAACCACGACCAGAAATGGAGAACCACGCCATGAGAGCTACATCACCGCTCGCGCTCGCTGCGTCTTTCTTGGGTTTGTTCGTTACTCCCGCGCTTGCGCAGGATGCTCTCGACCTCATCAAACAAGCGAAAGGCCAGTGGGAGGGCGGGCTCACATATCGCGACTATTCAAGCGGCGAGCGGTTCACAATCCCGGCGGAAGTTGAGATATCGATCGAGCCGGGAGGCGAACGCGTTCTCAGACGACTCAACTACACGGATCCGGGGAGCGTCGTGGCGATGAGCGAGATGCTCACAGTTTCCGAAGACAACCAGACGTTGTCGTCAGCCTTTTTCTCCGGCCGGGGAGTCGAACTGAGCGAGTCACGCATTCAGGAAATCGCCGAGCAAGTCGATGGTGGCTGGCAGATCGTTACGCTCGGCACAGAGAACGACGGCGGGGCCCCTGCCGATGTTCGCCTTACGATCGTCTTCGCGCTCGATAGGCTGATCCAGACAAAGGAAGTCCGTCCGGCTGGAAACGAGAACCAAGCGTGGCAGTTCCGCAACGAGATCGTGCTGGATCGCGTCGCACGGGACGACGCTGGCCTGCTGCTCGGAAGCTGGGATGTTGACCTGCGTCCATCTCCTGATGCTCCCCCATCCATCGCACCCATGACCATCAAGTCGGTCGACAACGGCACGCTCGCCGGTAGCTTCTACGGCACGCCGATCGAATCCGGACGGGTGAACACGCTCTGGGGCAGCGTTCAATTCGCATTCGTCACCAGCGATGGCAGCGGTCCCTACGCCACCTTCGGCGTCGTGCAGCCGGACGGTACGATCAAAGGCATGACGCTCTCTACAGGGCGAGACTTTCTGAGTGTGTGGTCGGCCGAGGAATCCGAGCGATAGAGTTTCATCAACACTTCATCAACGCTCGATCACAGCCGGCATCAAGCTCGCGATACGCTCGGGTGACCCGACAAGGAGAACCCGATGGCTATCGATGGAATACCGGCACTTCTGATTACGGCTTTGTTGTTGACATTCTGGCCTGTTTCGGCCTCGGCTACCGACGACAAGCGGGCCTCGCTGCTGCCCGAGTTAGAGAAGTACGTCGAGGCGCGCACCGCCGAGTTCGACCAGATATCGCCCGAGCGGCGCGAAGCGCTCAGCAAGCTGACCGCGTACGTGCGCACCACGATCGACGCGGGCGAGCCGGTGTACCTCAACTTCATCTGCACGCACAACAGCCGGCGCAGCCATATGGCCCAGCTCTGGACGCAGGCGGCGGCTACCTGGTACGACCTGCCGGGCGTGCGCACCTACTCGGGCGGCACGGAGTGGACCGCCTTCAACCCGCGCGCCGTCGCCGCCATGCAGCGGGCGGGGTTTGAGGTGCTCCGCACGACCGACGATGCCAACCCGATCTACCACGTTCGGTACTCGCCCTACCTGCCCCCGATGACGTGCTTCAGCAAGAAGTGCGAAGGTGCGCCCAACCCTCGTGAGAACTTCGCAGCGGTCATGGTGTGCTCCGATGCCGACGAGGCCTGCCCAGCGGTGCTCGGGGCCGAGGCGCGCATCAGCCTGCCGTTTGTGGACCCCAAGGCGAGCGATGGCACGCCGAGGGAGGCCGCGACCTACGACGAACGCTGCGAGCAGATTGCGCGCGAGCTGCTCTGGGCGATGAGCAAGGTGGCGGAGTAGGCAGAGGGAGAGAACGCGGAGGCGCGGAGCGGGACGCAGAGGCCGCTGAGAGCTGTGTTGGGTGGCATACCCACGCACGTTCCTACGGGCGCGGGCATGGTTTGCTACGGAAGAAGGTTCACCACAGAGGCACAGAGAAGTAAGCGAGATGGGATGGGTCGAAGAGAGGGGAAAGAGAAGAGTTGGAGGGGCCGGCAAGCGAGTGGAAGAAGCTTCCTGCTAGCCGAGGGCGCAAGCCCTCGGGCAATCTTTCAGAGCCGCGTGTGTAAACACGCGGGGCTGGTCACCATCAATAGCTCAACGACACAGGCTACAAGCCTGTGCCACCAAAGAGGCTTTCTTTCGGAGCCGCGTTCGTGAGAACGCGCGAGGGCTGTTCACGATCAAAAGCTCAACTACACAGGCTACAAGCCTGTGCCACCGAAGAGCCTGTGCCACCAAAGAGGTTGGGCCACCTAAGGAGGCGATTCGCCCTCGCCTACCGCACGCGGCGCATGAGGCCCAGGCCATAGTTCAGCGGGCTCAGGTACAGATCGATGACCTCGTACCGGCCTTGTGCGAACTCGTGGACGGTGTCGAGCAGTTGGCGCGGGCCTTCGTGGCTGCACTGGTCGGGGAAGGTGTCGTGCAGCAGCACGAACCCGCCGGTGTTGAGCACGGGCTCGACCGCGTTGAAGTCCGCGGTGACGCCGCGGAGCGTGTGATCGCCATCGATGAACGCAAAGTCCACGCCGCCTTGGCTTGCGAAGGTCTCGCGCATCTCGGCGAGGCGCGTCGAGCTGTCGCCCGGGTGGAGCGTGACAAAGTCCATCAGCCCGGCCTTGGTGAGTCGTTCGGTGACGAACTCCTTTCGGCCGGTGAGCATGTCGACGTCGCGCCACGGGCCTTTGTGAACAGGGCCGAAGTCATCAAAGCATTGCAGGTGTGCGCCCTGCGGGCGCGGGCCCTTGGGCTGGTAGCCGTTCTCGAGCAGAGCCGAAGCGATCCAGTGCGAGCTGACGGAGCAGAACGAGCCGACCTCGACGATCATCCTCGGCTGCAGGTTGCGGATGAGCCCGTGAAGCATGAGCCCGGCCTCGGGGCTGAGCGATGCGGGGAACGTGATCGGGTTGGCGTACAGCTCTTTGAGGGCCTGAAGCCATTGGCAACCGGGGTTGTCGAGGTACGCCGGGAAGACCCACTTGGTGGGGTGGTCGGCCTCGTTCATGAGCCTGGGAAAGTGCGCGAGCTGGTGGCGGGGCAGGGGTGCATCGCCGGTGCTGTCAGGGTCGGGCGCAGCGGGCTTGGTCTTGAGGCCGAACATGGGATGAGGGTAGCAGGAAGAAAGGCAGTCAGGCAGTGAGGTTCTGTCAAGGCCCCATACCACGCTTCTACTTCAGCGGATTGTCCTTGGGCGTTGGGTCGCCGTGGGCGCGGATGGCAGCGGCCACCCGCCTCCAGAGCTTGTGACGGGCGGCGCGGTCGGGCTCGAAGGCTTTGAGCGAGCGCATGGCCAGTGCAAGCCTCGGGGCCACCCGGCACCCGATCGGCTCGATCATCAGGCCCGCTAGCGGGCGGACTGGCTCGGGGGCACGGGCGCCGGTCTGGCCGATGCTGGCGGTGTCGATCAGCGCGAGGCTGGGCGGAGTCGTTGAAGTGACGATCAGGTTCGACGGCTTGTGGTCGCGGTTCAACAGCCCCGCATCGAGCAGCGTGCGGGTCTGAGAGCCGACGGCCCTGGCCATCGCGTGCTGTTCGTTTGCGGGCAGCGAACGGTGACCCTCAAGCCAGTGCAGCAGGCTTGTGCCCGGCAGCGCCTCCATGACCAGCGTGCGCTGCCGGATGCCATCGTCCGACTTCCAACTCAGCAGCGCCAAACACTCAGCCGTGGGAAAGGCCTTGGAAAGCGTCAACAGCCGAGCGCCCTTCCAGTGGCGGTCGAGGCGGGTCCACCCCCGGCGTGCGCGGATTCGGTTCCATAGGCCCCGCTGGGGCTGGGTCTTGAAAACCAGCAGTCGGGGCGAGCCTTCGAGGTTGGCGGCGGCGAGCACGACCGCGACGGACTCGGTCTGCTTGAGAATGCTCAGGCTGGCTCGGTCGATCGGGGCGATGGCAGCGTGCCAGTCGGTCTCGGCGTAAGCAGGTGCTGAGCGATGGACCGCAAGCGCGGGCTCCGCTGGCGGCAGCAGCGGGGCTGAGGATTGAGATGGAATGCTGGCATGGGCCATCGTTCCGCTAGGCTATACGCGATGGACCCATCTGCCCCAGCTAACACGCGAGCCCATGCCCATGCCCATGCCCATGCGCCTGCCACTGCCCGCTCGCTGCCGATGTCGGTGGCGATCGTGTGCAAGAACAACGAGGCGACGATCGGGCGAACGCTCGATTCGGTTCGCGGGCTGGCGAGCGAGATCGTGGCGCTGGATTCGGGCTCGACCGACCGCACGATCAAGCTGCTCGAACGTGCTGGGGCGCGGGTGCAGCAGATCGAGTGGATGGGCCACGTCGCGACCAAGCAGGCGGCGCTTGAGGCGTGCAGCCAGCTGTGGGTGCTCAGCCTCGATAGCGACGAGAGCCTTGAGCCCGAGCTGGCGGCCTCGATTCGCGAACTGCTTACGGGCGATTTAGCCTCCGTCGCGGGTGCGCGGTTCAACCGCAAGGTGTGGTACGCGGGCCGATTTCTGGAGCACACGTTCCAGCCCGAGCCGAGGCTGAGGCTGGTTCGGCTCGATGATGTGAAAGCTGGCCGAAGCGGGTGGACGGGCCTCGACCCGCACGACCGGCTCGATGTCGCGCCGTCTGCGGGCCGGATCGTGGATCTGCCGGGCGATCTTCGGCACGACTCGGTGGGCACGATGGCGGCGTTCATGGCCCAGCAGATCAAGCTCGGGCAGGTGTCGGCGGACGCGATGCTCGCGAGTGGACGCAGTCCGAGCCGAACCAGGTTGGTCCTGAGCCCGATCGGGCAGGTGTTCAAGCAGATCGCGCTCAAGGGGGCTTGGCGCGACGGCTGGCGCGGGTGGGCGGCTTCGGCTTCGGCGGGGGTGGCCTCGCTGGCCAAGCACGCCCTGCACGCGGAGGCACAGGGCCTTGCAGCCGAGGGCGGCATAGACTTGGCCTTAACTGATGCTGGGAACGCTACTCGAGCAGTTGAGGCCGATGGTTCGGCCACCGTCGAACGCGTTCCCCCAACGACGACGGCGACTACCTCGATGACCCAAGAGCGTGACGCGAGTGCCCCGGCTGAGGCGGAGCACCGCCCGGCCCCGGCCGACCACCAACCCACTGGCCAACAACCTGCATCTGAACCCGGCTCGCGCGGCCCCGAAGGCGGTTCCCATGCCGACGGTTCCGATGGCCCGCCGAAGAAAAAGCGTCGCCGGCGCCGCCGAAAGGGCAAGGCCGAAGGCGGCGCTGATGCGGGAGGCGAGACGGGCGACGATACCGATGGAGATGTCGGCCACGATTCGGGCAGCAAACGCCGAACCAGGCGCGATGTGGACGACACCGACGCCGAGGTCTTCGACCAGGAGACAACGTTTCGCGATATGGGGCTGCGCGACGAGGTGATCCGTGCGCTCGATGAGTGCGGGTTCACCAAGCCGACGTACATCCAGAAGCAGCTCATCCCGCCGGCGATCTTGGGGCGCGATGTGCTGGGCCAGGCCAAGACGGGCACGGGCAAGACGGCCGCGTTCGCGCTGCCGCTGCTGCACAACTCCGAGCCGGGCATCCCGATGCAGGCGATCATCCTCGCGCCGACGCGCGAGCTGGCGATCCAGATCACCGACGAGATCAACGACCTCGGGCGGTACACGAACCTCAACGCCGTGACAATCTATGGCGGCCAGCGCATCCAGAACCAGGTGGACAAGCTGGCGAAAGGCCCGGAGATCATCGTCGGCACGCCCGGCCGCGTGCTGGACATGATCGACCGCGGCTACCTGCACTTCAAGAACGTGCGGTGCGCGGTGCTCGACGAGGTTGACCGGATGTTCGACATCGGGTTCCGCGACGACATCCGCAAGCTGCTGCGGATGTGCCCCAGCAATCGGCAGACGCTGGTGGTGTCGGCGACGGTCTCGGGCGAGATCGAGGACCTGGCACGCCGGCACATGAACAACCCGGAGAAGATCGTCACCTCGGCCGGCTCGCTCACCGTGAGCCTCGTCGAGCAGCACTACCTGACGGTCGAGGGCTGGGACAAGAAAAAGCTGCTGCTGCACCTGCTCAAGAGCGAAGACCCGGCGCTGACGCTCGTGTTCTGCCGGCTCAAACGCCGAGTCGACGAGGTCGCCAAGTACCTCAACGACCACGGCATCGAATCGCACGCGATCCACGGCGATATGAGCCAGTCCAAGCGAACCAGCACGATGCGCCAGTTCCAGGACGGCAAGCTCGCGGTGCTCGTCGCTTCTGATGTCGCGGCACGCGGAATCGATGTCGCAGGCATCACGCACGTCGTCAACTTCGACCTGCCCGACGACCCGGAGGTCTATGTGCACCGCATCGGCCGGACCGCGCGCGCGGGTCGGCGCGGCGTGGCGTGGACCTTCGCGACGCGCGAGCAGGGCAAAATGCTCAGCCAGATCGAAGACCTGATCGATACGCAGGTCGACCACCTCGACTATCCGGACTTCAAGCACTCCGAGCGGCCAAGCGCGTGGCGTGATGAGCCCACGGGCTTTAGGCCGCTGCCGGTGGTCACAGGCGTTCCGGTGGTCGCGCGCAACCGCTTTGATCAGGGCGACACGCCCGATGTGCCCAAGGACGAATCCAAGCGCGAGGCCAAGTTCCCCGGCGGTGTGGTGCCCAGCAAGATGCCCGCCAAGCGCATGAAGGGCCGCGTCAGGCCCGGCAGGTGACCCGCGTGAGCGATGCACCCAGTGGCATAACCATCGACCGCGCCCGCCGCGACGACCACCAGCGGTGGCTCACCGAACTGACGCAGGTGCCGACGGCAGCGGGCAAGGAAGGCCGCGTCATCGCGTGGCTCTTGGGCTGGTTTGACGCGCGGCCCGAGCTAGAGATGGCCCGCGACACCCACGGCAACCTCACGCTTTCGCTGCGCCATTCGGCGGAGTCGGACAGGCCGCTGTACTTCACGGCCCACATGGACCACCCCGCGTTCGTCGTCGAGCGGATCGAAGCTGGCCGCGCCATCATGAGCTTTCGCGGCGGGGTGATGGCGGACTACTTCCCCGATGCCGAGCTTGAAGCATGGCCCGACGGCCGCGATGCACCGATCAACGGTCTTCTAACAGAAGTTCTCGAAGACAAGATCGACGGCTTCCCTACTTACGCTGCCAGCTTCGAGGGTGCCCAAGTGCCCGTTGGCTCGATCGTCCGATGGCGGTTCGCGCCAGCGGAGGTGCTTGAAACCGAGGGAGCGGCGTGCCTGCACACCGATGCCTGCGATGATCTCGCGGCCCTGGCTGCGGCGCTGGCAGCGTTCGATGAGCTTCGGCTTCGGCAGATCGAGGGCGAGACCATCGGCGATGTGCGCGTGCTGCTGACGCGGGCCGAGGAGGTCGGGTTCATCGGCGCGATCGGGGCGTGCCGAGAGGGCACCATCCCTCGGGGTGCCCGCGTCTTGGCGCTGGAGAACAGCCGGAGCTTCGCCGACTCACCCATCGGCGGCGGGCCGATCGTTCGCGTGGGCGACCGCATCAGCATTTTCACGCCTCAGGTGACGGCGGATGTAGCGCGCATCGCCGAGGCTCTGGGCGGGCCTTCAACACCCAAAGCCAGCGAGAAAATCGATCCAAGCAAGGCGTGGCGCTGGCAGCGCAAGCTGATGGCCGGCGGCGCGTGCGAGGCCAGCGTGTTCTGCTCCTTCGGCCTCGCGGCGACGTGCGTGTGCCTGCCGCTGGGGAACTACCACAACATGGCCGACCTGAGTTCGGTGCAAGACGGCACGTTCACCGGCACGCCCAGAGTCGGCCGTGAGTACATCGCGCTGCGTGACTACGAGGGGCTCGTTGATCTGCTTGTCGGCTGCGGGCTCGGGCTTACCGATGCAGCGCCCGGCGAATCAAGCGGCGCCACGCCCACGTTCCGCGAACGCCTCGACGGGCTCTGGGCCGAGCGTGCCTCGGTGCTCAAAGGCTGAGCGCCGATCCCGGCTAGCGACCGCCGCCGATCAGATCATCGAGCACCCCGCCGGGCTTTCCGAGCAGGTCGCCCACACCCTTGATGATGTTCTCCGGCGAGAGAGCTTTCTTGGCGAAGTGCTCGGCGTCAAACTCGGTCTTGGGGCTGGCCAGCGGGCCGCGCGTGCGGAACGGGACCATGACCTGCGGCCCGAGTCCAAGGGGCACGCCGAGTGGGCCGATGGCTTCTTGTGCGATCGCTCCGCCCGGGATGTAGGTGATGACATCGAGGTTGCCGCCCGGCCCGGCCTTGAGGTCGGCGTCCTTGTTCTGCCACGCGCGGTCGGACAGGTTGATGACGCCCACGGAGATCAGCTTGAACTCGCCCAGGGGCAGCGAGTAAGGCTGGTACGCGATCACCCCGCGGTCCATGACCACCCTGAGCGTTTCGAGCCTTCGGCCTACGCGGCCCTGCTCGTTGAGGCCGGGGATTTTGAGCATGCCCAGGAACTGGTTTTGAACCACGAACCGTCCGGTGCCCATGTCCATCGAGAAGTAACCGCTCAGGTTGTTCATGTTGCCGTCGATGGGCACCGCGATGTTGGTGTCGAGAATGAGCTTGGCGGGCGTGTCCTCGGCGGTCTTCTCGAGCGACTTCAGCAGCGGCAGGGCCTTGGCCAAGTCGGCGGTCAGCGCGGGTGTTATGCGGCTGATCGTCGCGACGGGCGAGCCGTCGGCGGGCTTGGCGATGAGCATGAACCCGTCGCGGAACGAGCCGTCGGCCGCTGCGACCGCGTTGGGGCTGGTGGCCTCGAAGCGGAACGCGCCGGCCACGCTGGAGACCTCGCGGTACCAGCCCTTGGCGCTGACGGTGTCGCCCAGCGCCTTGGTCGGCAGGTCGTTCCGCGCGAACGCATCGATGAGCGCCGTCGGCACGTTGGGCAGTTCAAAGGCCCCGGTCGCGTTGAGCGTCTCGGCCTTGATCTGGCCCGAGGCCGACGCGAGCCCGAACAGCGTGCCCCACACGCGGCTGGGCTGGCTGGCCTGGCTCTGCTTGCCGCCAGCGGTCCACTGCTGAACGCGAAGATCGTAGTCGAGCGTCGCGCCCGCAACGGTGGTGGGCTTGAGACTGAGCGTGCCGCCGGTGATGGCCACGGGGGCCTTGGCCTCGCCGACTGCAAGGGCGGTTTGTGGCAGGTCCACCGAGGCATCAATCGCGAACACGCCGAGCTTGAGCGGCCCGCCCGGCGCGCCGTTCGCGCCCGCCATCGACGCAGGAAGCACGAGCGAGTTGAGCTTGAGCGTGATATTGGTCGGTGCGGTCAGCGCGAGCAGCGGCGGCGGAGGCGCGGCAGCGCCCGCGGGCGGCTGCTTGGCACCGAGCAGGTGCTCGTTAGCCCACGCGGGATCGAGCAGCACCCGCAGCTCGGCGGGAGCGCTCAGGCGCAGGGTGTCGCCAGCCGAGGCAATCTTGAGGGGCTTGGTCGTGTTGACGCGCTGGGAGCGCACCCCGAGCGAGATGGAATCCACGGCCGATGCCGCCGCGGTGTTGATGTCCGCCGCCAGATCAAGGCTCAGCGTCGGACCGACCGCGCCGACGAGCAGCCCGGGCTGACCGGCGAGCGCATCGACGAACGCAACGGGAATGTTGTTGAGCGCCGCGTTGATCGCAAACGGTCCGGCGGGCTTACCGGCTTCGAGCGTGGGGCTCGTGCTGAGCGTGAACGAGCCCGAGCCGTTGTTGGGCGCGGTGATATCGCCCGAGGCTTGCAAGGCAACCACGCCGCGCGAGGCGCCGAGCAGCACCGCAAGCGGGCCGCGCACCGACAACGCCGTGGTCCGAAGGTTTATAGGGCCTTGCACGCCGCTGGCCTCGAGCCCGCCCATGGACGCCTCGATCGCGCCGCTGGCGACAAAGTCGCCCTTCGCACGCGACGCATCGGGCGCGAACGACTCGGTCAGCGGGATCGTCATCGGCTCGATGCGCACGTTGATCGCTGCGGGTGAAGCGAGGCCCGGACTCCCCGCCTGTGCATTCGTGAGCAGGGCATAAGCCCTGGGCGACACCCGCGTGTCGAGCGTGATGGCCTGCGTGGTGAGCGTTTGGCCAGCGAGTGAACCCTGCGCACGGAGCTTGGTCTTGGGTGCATCGATCGAGGCACTGAAGGCCTGCGCATCGCTCCGCGCATCGATGTTGGCAATGATCGTGAACGCGCCGCCGACCAGTTCGCGGGCGATCGCGCCGAGCTGCATCGGCGCGCCGCCCTCGGCTGCGGGCAGCGTCGGCAGCAGCCCCGTCAGCGCGACGGGCGCATCGCGGAGTTCGAGCTTCGCCACCGGCTTCATCTCGTTGACCGGCAGCACGCTGCCGTCATCTGCGAACACCCCCAGCGTGCTTGCTTCGAGCGTGCCCCGGAACTGCTCCCCGCCTTGCTTCGCCGCGAGCGCACTCGTGAAGCTGAGACCCTGGCCGGGCTTGAGCCCCGCGGTGCCGGTGATGCTCGATACCACCACGTCACGCGTCTGCACGTTGCGGAGGCTAAAGGAGGCATCCATCGCTGCGTTTTGAAGCTGGGGCGACATGCCCTCGCCCAGCGGCAAGGTCAACGACTCCACGCGTGCTTCGAGCGATGCTGGGCCGTCAGGGGCTTGCGTTAAAGGTGGATCCAGCTTGGTCAACGCGCTGAGCAGCGCAGCGGGGCTGGTCTGCGTGAGCACCATCGGCGCGCGCGTCGCTACGCGGTCGGCCGTGATCGACAGCGGGCCGGTGATCGTCAGGTGGTCCGCCTTGACGGTCAGGTCCGCGTGCAGTTCACCATCCGAGATGTTCTTGGCGATCAACGAGCCGTTGATGAATGGGCCGATGTCGCGGGCCGGGTCGAGGCCCATCTCGGCCATCGGCACAAACGCCGCGAGCAGCGCGGAGCTGACTTCGTTCAGGTTCGCGTTGAGGTCTACTTGAGGCACCGTTCCGGTCTTGATCGCGCCGCTTGCATCGAGCAGTTCACTCGCCGAGCCGGTGACCACGAGGGTGCCCGCGTTCTTGCCGTCGTACCCGCCCGAGCCGTTGAGCGACAGCGCCACTCGGCCGCTTGCAAGATCGGTCGCATCGAGCGAGCCGGTGATCGGCCCCGCGCCGAAGGCCTTGGCCGAGCCGTCGGCAGCGGCGACGGTGCCCGCCAGCGTGCCCGTGCTGAGCGTGACCAGCGCCTTGAGGCTGCGCAGGTCCTGGGTTTCTCCGCCGATCGCGCCAAAGTCGGCGCTGAGCTGCGAGATCTTCAACTCGACCGGGTCCGCGTGGGCGAGTTGAACCTGCGGTATCACCCGGCGGAGCATCGGCGCGGGCTCGCGGAATGTCAGCACGACAGCGTCGGCGGCCGGGCTTGTGATGACTTTGCCGTTGACCGCAAGGTCGAGCTTGCCGCGCACACGCTCGCTGGTCAGGTTGCCCTTGAGGGCGATCGGCCCGTCGGCCTGCTGGGCGCTCGCGCTAAGCGTGAGGTCCAGCGTCGGGCCGAGGTCATCGGTCAGGCGCAGCATGGGCTCGCCCTCGCGTTGCAAGACCGCGGCGACGAATGGGTCGAGGATGGCTGTCGCCACGCCGGTGAGCGCTGCCGAGCCATCGATCTTGCCGGGCATGACGAACGCGCCACGCGCATCGAACATCTCGCCAAAGGCCATGTCGGCGCTGAGCGTGCCCGCGGATTCGTTGCCCACGGTCGCGGCGCCACTCGCGGTCAGGCTCGCGGTCTGGTCACCCGGCAGCGCGATGTTGACGGTGGTCTCGGTGGTCGAGAACTTCTGTTGGCCGCCTCCCGCCATGCCCATCGCGGCGGGGTCGGCGGTTCCGGTCATCGGGCCAACAGCCAGCCGCGCCGTTGCGGCGGCGCTGCGCAGGTCCATCGTCGCGCCGCCCTTGGGCAGTTGCACGCGCAGCGAATCGATCGTGAGCGACGCTGTGGGGAACCGTTCGATCGTAAGGCCGGGTGTGTCCGCGAGCGCGTTCTGCATCGCGACAAGACGCTGCGACCACGGCTGAAGATCGATCGAGGCGATCGCGGGCGAACTGAGGGTGAGCACGCCGTCCTTGGCAAGAACGTGCAGTTGGAGCGAGGCATCGATCGTCTCGATCGAGAGCGCGACGTCGCCATTCATCGTGTCGAGCGTGAGCGCACCACTGGCGTCGGTCCACTGCTGCAACTCGATGGCCACGATGGCGTCGCCGTCGGGCGAGAGGCTGGCGGCGGAGGCGCCGCTCTGCGCTGTGCCTTTGAAGCTGCCGCTGATGGGCTTGCCCACGTTGATGGAGAGCTGGCCACCAAAGTCACGGATCGCGGCCGTCGCGATCTGCCCGCCCGTCGCGTCCGACAGCGCCGAGTCGGTGTACGTCAGGTTGAGCTTGTCGAGGATCAGCTTGGCCGCGAGCAACTTGGGCAGCTTGGGTGCGGGCTTGGCCGCGCTGCTGGCTGGCGCACTGCGTGCATCAGCGGCGAGCGCGGGCTTGGTCGGCGCGAGCGCCTCCGCGAAGTCGATCGTGCCGTCGGCTGAGCGCGTTACATCGAGATGGCCCGTGACCACGATCTCGCCGAGATCAAAGTTGCCCGTGATGAGCCGCAGGCCCGTGGCCTCAGCGGTCATCTGGACCTCGCCCAGCACCTTGCCGCTCGCATCGAGCACGCGGATCGGTCCCGCCTGCTGGCCGCCGAACAGGCTGAGCTTGACCTTCTCGACCTCGATCGAGCCCTTGATGGTCGGGTTGACTGCTGCCTCGATCTCGCCGGGCGCGATCGACGAAGCGATCGGCGGCAGCGCGACCACCGCGCCGACCAATAGCAGCAAGACGACGACAAACAGCACCACCAGCCGGCGGCCCCAACGGGCCTTCTTGCGGGTGGATGCCTTTGGCTCTCTTAAATCGGACATGCTCAGCTCTCCAGCGGGAAGGAAGCGGGATTGGCCTGCGCCACTACACGCTATGCGCACCGAAACAAGCCGGTTCGCCTCCGCCGGAGGCGCGCCGTGCTTCATCCGTTCTTACAGCCAAGAACCGGGAAGAATGAAAGAAACTACATGATCGAGACGGGGAGCGTTCGGCTGGCGAACGACCGGCTCAGCCCTCGTCGGCTTTGGCGATCTGCCACTCTTCGAGGTCGATCGGGGCCTGGCGGCCGAAGATCGTCACGAGCACACGCACGGCACCCTTCTCGGGGAACAGCTCGTCGACGGTGCCCTCGTAGTTCTCGAACGGGCCTTCCTTGATGAGCACGTGCTCGCCCTTCTGGAAGCTCAGGCGGATCGTCGGCTCCTCATCGGGGGCCTTGGAATCGTTGAGCATCTTGACGATCTCGTGCTCGGCCATCGCGGTGGGCCGCCCTGCCGTGCCGACGAAGTCGCCCACGCCCGTGGTTTCCTTGATGAGGAAGAACACGTCCTGGGGGATGCGGCCGTCGGGCTCGAGCTGCATTTCGACGAAGACATAGCCCGGGTAGAGCTTGGTCTCCTGGATGCGCTGGCGGCCGCCCTTGATAGTCTTGGTCTTCTCGGTCGGCACGAGGATGCGGCCCACGAGGTGGGTCATGCTCTCGATCTGCACCTTGCGGAGCAGCGTCTCGCGGACCGAGCTTTCTTTGTTCGAGGCCACGCGGAGCACGAACCAGTCCATGCCGGCGCTGCGGACCTGCTCGTCGGCATCAACAGCCTCGGCGGGCGTTGTGTCGGCGGGCTGCTCGGCCTTGGCGGTCGATTCGGCGGCCTGCTCGGACGTCGATTCGGGCGCGGACGCAGCGCTCGCATCGGTCGACGCGGGCGCGTCTTGTTCGGTTGCGTTGGTCACGGGCTGGTCTTCCATGGCTGGGTTCGCCCTTTCGGGTGGCTGGGCAACGCTCGGAGCAACAGATTTAGGTCAGCACGTTGATAGAACGGAAGAAGGCGGCAAACACCTGATCGATCATGAACAGCGTGGCCGAGATCAGAAACGCTGCGGCGATCACGACCCACGTCGAGCCCATCACCTCGCGGCGGCTCGACCAGTTGACCTTGCGCATCTCGCCGTCGGTCGCGATGAGGAATTCCACGGGCCGCTTTTTGGAGCCGACCATCAGGAACACCACGATCATCCCCATGAGCAGGATGACCGCCACAAGAGCGCCCTGCAAGTACAGCGGGTCAAAGATCGGGATCTCGTCGTAGCGGAGCACGCGTGCGCCGGGGCCGCCCGCGTTGAGGGCCTCGGTGTCTGCTGCGGGTGTTTCGCCCGCGAGGGAGACGTCCGAGACGGTCACCAGGCTGCCCGCGTTGGTCGGGGTCATGGCCTCGATCACGCCCGTGCCCACGAGGGTCTGGTCGCCGTTGTTCGGGTCGATGCTCATGAGCGACACCGCGCTGCCGCCCTCCCAGCCAGCGGGCGAGGCGTTGAGTTCGAAGGTGTACGCCCGGGCGGGCAACTGGATGTTGACGGCCTGGCCCCACGCCCATGCCGCCGAGGCCAGCACCAGAGCGCCAGCGCCGACCGCGGTGAGCACGCGTACCCAGTATCCCTGACCCGGCTTGTAAATACCCAGCGCCATCTTGGCCTTTCATTCGAGACGGGGATTCGTGTTCCCGTCCAAGCACGCCAGAGAGGACTTGAACCCCTGACCGGTGGATTTGGAATCCACTGCTCTACCAACTGAGCTACTGGCGCAGCAGCGGCGAACTCCCACGAGCCCGGCAGGGCCCGACGCACCGATCGGCGCGTCCACGGGGCCGCGTTACTTCCTCTTGATCTTGTGACGCGTGTGCTTGCGCAGACGCGGGCTGTACTTCATGAAGCCCTCTTTGAGCTTGTCGTCGATACCGCCCTTGACGTTGATGCTGGTGCGGTAGTTGAGGTCCCCGCTCTCGCTGCACTGCAGCCAGACATGCTCGCGGGCTTGGGCTTTTTTCTTGGCCATAGCTGGGCTCCCATTTCTTTGAAGCGTTCCCCGCCGGCTCTCGCCGACGAGGAAGCGGGTATTGGTTCTTGGCGGTCAGCGGGGCAGAGCCCGCAGCCGATGGTTACGAGGGGGTGGTTACTTGAGGATCTCGGTGACGGTGCCCGAGCCGATCGTGCGGCCGCCCTCGCGGACGGCGAAGCGGAGACCGGTCTCCATGGCGACGGGCTTGTCTTCGAGGTCGATTTCCATCGTGACGTTGTCGCCGGGCATGCACATCTCGGCCTTGGCGCCGGTGTCGCCGTAGAGCTCGAGCACCTTGCCGGTCACGTCGGTCGTGCGGAAGAAGAACTGCGGCTTGTAGCCCGCGAAGAACGGGGTGTGCCGGCCGCCCTCTTCCTTGGTGAGCACGTAGACCTGACCCTTGAAGTGGGTGTGGGGCGTGATCGAGCCGGGCTTGCAGAGCACCTGGCCACGCTCGATGTCGTCCTTCTCAACGCCGCGAAGCAGAGCGCCGACGTTGTCGCCAGCCTGGCCCTGATCGAGGGTTTTGTTGAACATCTCGACGCCCGTGATGACGCACTTCTTGGACTTGGCCAGACCGACGATCTCGGCCTCGTCGCCCACCTTGACCACGCCACGCTCGATGCGGCCAGTGGCCACCGTGCCGCGACCCTTGATGCTGAACACGTCCTCGACGCTGAGGAGAAACGGCTTGTCGACCTCGCGCGGGGGCTCGGGGATGTGGTCGTCCAGCACCTGCAGCAGCTCATCGATGGGAGCGCAGATGGTGTCGTCGCTCGGGTTTTCGAGCGCAGCCTTCGACTGGCCCTTGACGACTGGGGTGTCGTCGCCCGGGAACTGGTACTTGCTGAGAAGCTCGCGGATTTCCATCTCGACGAGCTCGATGAGCTCCTCGTCGTCGACCAGGTCGACCTTGTTCATGAAGACCACGATGTGCGGCACACCCACCTGACGGGCGAGCAGCACGTGCTCGCGGGTCTGGGGCATGGGGCCCGAGTCCGCCGCGACCACGAGGATGGCGCCGTCCATCTGGGCGGCACCGGTGATCATGTTCTTGACGAAGTCGGCGTGGCCCGGGCAGTCGACGTGGGCGTAGTGACGGGCTTCCGTCTCGTACTCGACGTGCGCCGATGCAATGGTCACCGTCTTGTTGGCGTCACGCACGGTGCCGCCCTTGGTGATCTCCGCGTATGTCTTGGCATCCTTAATGAGACCACGGGCTGCGGACCGCGCGACGAGCGCTGCGGTCAGCGTCGACTTGCCGTGGTCGATATGCCCGATGGTTCCGACGTTGACGTGAGGCTTGGTGCGCTCGAAAGTCCCTTTGGCCATGGCGGCTGATCCTCCACCGTTGTGGTAGCCCGCGAGATGCGGGTTGCCGGCCTCTTGGGTCCGGCCCGTCGAGAGGTGTGCACTACTTCTGACAGACCCGGCGCCTCTTGTCGCCGAACCGTCGTCGATGATCCCACCCGCCGAACACCAGCGGGGGTCGCGAACGTCGCGTAGGTATCTTTGGCCCGCCGAGCCCTCATGGCGCGGCTGACGACCAAGTCCGTGCACGAATCGCCCAAGAGTTGCCCCTGAACGATCCCTGCAACAAGAAGCCCACGAACCGATTGATGGATTCTTTGGCCTCGAAGGCCCCCTCCGGGGGCACCCCGAGCCCGAACACTGAATCCTCAGCCGTCGGCCTCACCAGAGCCGCTAGTGAGATTTGAACTCACGACCTCACCCTTACCAAGGGTGCGCTCTACCACTGAGCTATAGCGGCAACAACGCCCGGCAGCGGGCCGGGCGAGCGAGGATGGTAGCGCTCTATCCCCAACCCCGTCAACGCAAAATTGCGGCCTCACACGCCCTCATCGGTGCTTCTCCACAGCCTTTCCAAGCAACCATCCATCCAGCCCCATCAATCGGCCGGCACGCACCGGTCCTTCGCCCAGCTTCGCAGCTTGGCGATCTTCTCTGCCATCACCACCGACAGCGGCGGGGACTGCTCCACCGCAGCCACCAAGGCCTCGGTCGTCAGTTCCCGGCCCCCAGCAAAGGCCGACGTCAGGGCCGAGACCAGGGCCTGCTCGATCTCCGCCCCGCTTCGGCCCTCGCTCACACGGACCAGAGCGGGCATATCAAACGACCCAGGCTCACGCCCCCGGCGGGCCAGATGCACCCGCCAGATCGCTTCCCGAGCCTGCTCGCCCGGCAGATCCACAAAGAAAATTTCGTCGAATCGGCCCTTGCGAAGCAGCTCCGGGGGCAACGCCTCGATGTCATTGGCGGTCGCGACCAGAAACACCGGGGCCTTGTGCTCCTGCATCCAGGTGAGCAGCGTGCCGAACATGCGCCGGCTCAGTCCGCCGTCGTTCGAGCTTGATGCCGCGCTGGCAAAGCCCTTCTCAATCTCGTCGATCCACAGCACGATCGGGGCCATCATCTCCGCTTGGCGCAGGGCTTTACGCAGCGTCGCCTCGCTCTCGCCGATGTATTTGTCGTACAGCGAACTCGGATCGAGCCGCAGCAAGGGACGCTGCCAGCCCGCGGCGATGGCCTTGGCCGACAGGCTCTTGCCCGCGCCCTGCACGCCCAGCATCAGCACCCCACGCGGGGGAGAAATGCCAAAGCCGGCGGCATCGTCGTCGAACGCCCGTTCCCGTTCCCCAAGCCAGGCCTTGAGGCGTTCGAGCCCGCCTACTTCATCCAGCGAGCGGACAGCCTCGACGAATTCCAGCACGCCGCCCGAACCCACAAGCTCGCGTTTGCGAGCCACCACCCGGGGCAGGTCCTCGGCGGTGAACGCATCGTCGTCGGCGACCGCGTCGCGAATGACCAGTGCTGCGTGTCGAGCGCTCAGGCCCCGCAGGTTCCGCACCAGCGAGCGGTAGCTCCGCTTGGGGATGTCCACCTTGATCGACCGCCGATCGTTCATCTCGCGCAGCGATGCCCGCACAATCTCTTCAAGCTCGGTTTCGGTCGGCAGGCTCGGTTCGAAGCGGGTCGCCAGGTCCGCCAGCGACATCGGCGGCTGGGCCGAGTGCTCGACCACGAGCACCGTGCCGCCCGCCGAAGCGAGCGATTCGACCAGATCACGCAGCGATCGCAGCGTCCGGGCATCTTCCAAAAAGCCCGAAGGCTCAGCCAAGATCGCGGCGTGGGGTCGAGTGCCCGAAGCCAGACGCATGGCGATGCACGCCGCCGCCGGGTGCTCCGTGTGCTCGAGGGCAGGCGTGCCCGCGACCAGCGCGTCGCTCACCCCGAGCGTGGCCGACCAGTGCCAGGCGGAGAGGCCCGCGTCAAAGACCGCTTCTCGGACCAAAGCCAGCGTGGAGGGCTCGTCGGCGGTCGTGATCCAGATGAGCGGGTGGCGGGCCCGGAGCAGGAGCTGCAAACGCCGAGAGTCGTTCATCCACGCATGCTAGTTTCCCGCCCAGCCTGCGTTGGTGCCGGAATTTTGGATGGCTTTGGGCATCCAGTGTTATCCCTTGGTTCGGATTTCGAGCGTTGGCCCGCTGGAACCCTCAGCACTTCGCCCACGGATCGACCGATGAACCGAGGCGAGTTCTTGCCTTGGTTGCCTCGGCGGGCGGTTGAGCCAGCCGGGCGTACCCATCAGGGCTGGCGTGGACCTATGGTCGCGATGGCTGTCGTAACGATATTCATTGCAAGAGTTTAAATCGGAGGAACGGGATGCAACGCAAGGGATGGCTGGGCCTCGCAACGGGGCTGATGACGCTGGGAGTGCTTGGCGCTCCAGCAAACGGCTTTGACATCGATCCGGCTGAGGCGTTCGAGGTGCTCGTGACCGAGCCGCTTCGTCTGAATGACCTGCCGCTGACCCCCGAACAACCCTTCGAGGTGAACGTGGTCATCGAGGGCGAGGCCCACACGCTGCTTCTCGGGTCGTGGAATCTGCGGTCCGATAAGTTCCGCGTGACGACCATCGGCGACGACGGCATCCCGACGCCCTACGAGATCGGTGCCCCGCTGACCGTTCGCGGCGGCTCCCTTCAGGACCCGACGATCATCGTCGCCGGTTCGCTGCTGCCCGAAGGGCTCAAGGTTGTTGTGACGCGCATGAACGCCGAGCAGGTCACTTGGGGCATCGAGCCGATGCTGTCGGTTGACCCAACGGCCGACCGGGCTGACCACGTTGTGTACCGCACCGACGAGAGCCTGGCGACGGGCTTCTGCGGCAACGATCCCAACGCCGCCGACCACCAGCACCACGATGCCGATGGGGGCGATCAGGGCGAGGTCAACGGCCGTGCTCTCCTGCTCACCGAGATCGCGCACGACGCGGACTTCCAGTTTTACTCTCTCAATGGCTCGAGCGAGCCGAACACCGTCAATGACATCGAGAACGTGATGGCGACCGTCACCGCGATCTACGAGCGCGACGCCGAGGTCACCTACGAGACGACGGAAATCATTATCCGCACCTCGTCCGCTACGAACCCTTACACATCCAACGCCGCGCAGACGCTGCTCAGCCAGTTCCGAACCCAGTGGCTCACGCAGCATTCTTCGGTCCAGCGCGATGTCGCTCACCTCTGGACCGGACGGACCGTCAACGGCTCGACCATCGGCATCGCTTGGACCATCGGCGGTATCTGCACGAGTTCGGCCTACTGCCTGAGCCAATCACGCTTCACCGGGAACTTCGCCGCTCGCGTCGCGCTGACCGCGCACGAGATCGGGCACCTCTACGGCGCCTGGCACTGCAACCAGAGCCCCAATGTCTCCAACCCCTGCAACATCATGTGCTCGGGTCTGGGTGGGTGCAACGGCGTCGGCCTGCCCAACTTCGGGCCGCAGAGCATCGACTTCATCACAGCGCATGCCGCATCACGCACCTGCCTCGATGAGATTCCAGATAACCTTGTAGTGCCGATCGCGGACAACTTTGATGGAGGGGCGACTCCCGATTCGTTCATCTGGGAGACTGCTGTCTCGGCTGTCAACACCATCCTCCCGGCTTTCGAGCCGAGTGGCGATCGCTCGTTGACGCTCTTCGGTGTTGGCTCCGTTAGCTCCGTTTCCGCGACGTTTGCTGGACCGGATCCCATCTACGTCGGCCTCTGGGGCGCTGCCAACAACGTCGATCCTGGCCAGCCTGTGCTGTTCGAGTACTTTGACTTTGGGTCTGGCCAATTCGAAGAGATCATCCGTTTCGAGGCGACACAGAACGGTCAAGTCGACACGCTCTTCGAGTACAAGGTCGTCCAGTTGCCAGTTTCTTCTTATGGCGATGACGCCCGCTTCCGCATCCGCTCGACCGGTGGGACCCAGTGGTTCCTGGATTCGATGCGCATCGGCGATGTCGAACTCGCGGGGTTGCCCTTCATCGATCCCATCACCGGCGATGATCTCTCGGCGGCGCACTGGGAGCTCCCGACGCTCGCCTCGGCCTCTGGCGGTCAGATGGAGCTGTCCATCTTCGATGACATCCGCTCGCTGCCCATCCAAGGCGACTACTGGTTGAACGACTCGCGGCCCATGTTCCTGAGTCTTGACATCGAGCAGCTCAGCACGCCCGCTGGCTTCGACTTCATCGCTGAGGTTTCCGATGGCGGCGCTGGCTGGACCGAACTGCTTGCGGTCACAGCGGGTGGTGCCGGCTCAGCGGGTCCCGAGACGCTGCAGGCACAGATCCCGCTGCCTTCACAGACCAATGGCATGCAGATTCGACTTCGCACCGAGGGCACGATCGTCGCCGGTGCCCGCTATCTGGTCGATAACGTGCAGGTCGGTGACGAAGTCATTGTCGTGCCTCCTGCCTGCACCGGTGACATTGCCGACGATTTCGGAACGCCCGGCGGCGATGGCATGGTCAGCTTCGGCGACTTCCTCGCCTTGCTTGGCTTGATCGGCCCCTGCCCCGGCGGAACGCCCGGCTGCACGGGCGACATCGCCGACGACTTCGGCACGCTGAACGGCGGCGACGGCATGGTCAGCTTCGGCGACTTCCTCGCCCTGCTCGGCCTCATCGGTCCCTGCCCGTAAGCCAAGCTCGCAAACCCATCATCCCGCGCCCCGGCCAACTTCGGCCGGGGCGTTTTTCTGCGCCCGTTGCGCACGCAGGCCGTACCGTTGTCTGATGTATGCACGATGGTCGATCGCGATGCTCTTGCTCGGCTGCTTGTCTGCGCGTGCTGTGGGGCAATCGGCTGCGTTCGACGTTGATCTCGGCTGGGACCGAGGCCGATACGTCGTCGAAGACCCGGCTGCGGCTCGTTCTTCCGCTTCGCGGCTGGGCATTGACCTCGCCGACAAGCAGGGCCATGTCCCGCCATCCACGAGTGGCTACACGCTCACGAGCGACGTGATCGTGGTCGCCGATGGCGACGCTTGGTTCGAAGGCTTCGATCTGGTACCGGATCGAGTCAATGGCCTTGACCGCGTGTGGGTGCTCGCGGCGCCGTCCATCGCTCAGGCGGTTGTGATGGCGGCTGAGCTTGCCGAGCGAGACGGCATCGAGGCCGCGTACCTCAACGCTGCGCCGCCCTGGGCCGAGCGAAGCCTGCAAGCGGCGCCAGCGGACGACGAGCCGATGTTCGATCGCCAGTGGACGCTGCACAACGCGAACTATCCGGGTGCCGATGCGCGCATTGCGCAGGCCTGGGCAAAGGGTGCCAATGGGGGGGG
>CAYGSG010000018.1:34352-45134 GCA_964352615.1 uncultured Phycisphaeraceae bacterium | reverse complement strand
CAGTGGTCGTTGAGCCCGACGAGCCCGTGCAGGAACACGATCGGGGTGCCGGTGCCGATGTCCACGACCTTGCACTCGATCGCCTTGCCGTCTTCCCCGTGCAGCGTGAGCGCACCGGCACAGCCGCCTGGGGCTTCGGTGGGTCGCTGGGCATGGGCAGGCTGGGTCAGGCTCAAAGCGAGAACGTCCTCTGCAATACGTTCAGTGGTACAGGGCTCGGATTCGATGATAGTACGCACAAGCTTCCAGCCCGAAAGCAGGAAGCTGACTTCCGCTTCAGGCCGAACCAACAGCCTGTTAGGGATCGGCCGCTGGCCCTGTCGCTGCGGAGACTGAGCCGCCTTGGGCCGATCGGCCCGAACCCTCGCCCACTTGGTCGCCCACTTGGTCGGCTACGAGGCCGTCCACCAGCCGCACAACCCGGTCGGCACGGGCCGCGATCGAGGCATCGTGCGTGACCATCACCAGCGTCTGACCCGTCGAGGCCCGCAGTTCTTCGAGCACGCCGATGATCTCGCTGCCCGTTTTCTGGTCGAGGTTGCCTGTCGGTTCATCGGCGAGCAGCACGACGGGCTCGTTGACCAGCGCCCGCGCGATCGCCACCCGCTGGCGTTCACCGCCCGAGAGCTGGCTGGGCTTGTGCCGGAGCCTGTGCCCGAGCCCGAAGCGGTCGAGCAGTGAGCGGGCGCGATCCCTGGTGGCGCTGGGCACGCCCGAAACAGGCCCGGCCTTGACCCTTGATGCCAGCAGCACGTTCTCCACCACGCTCAGCTCCGGCAGCAGGTGGTAGAACTGAAACACGAACCCGACCGAGCCCGAGCGGAACGCGTTGCGGTCGCGTTCGGGCATCGAGGCGAGCGAAGTGCCACGGAACTCGATCCGCCCGCCTTCTCGCCGATCGGGCTTATCGAGCCCGCCGAGCAGGTGCAACAGGGTGCTCTTGCCCGAGCCCGAAGCGCCGAGAATCGTCATCCACTCGCCGGGCGTGACATCCAGCGAAACGCCCTTGAGCACCGGCACCTTGACCTTGCCCATGCGGTACGTCTTGCGAATGTCCACAGCGCGCAGCACGGGCGTGCTATCAGAACCGGTCGTGTTGGAACTTTCGGCGTTGGTCATTCGAATCGCAGCGCTCGCACGGGGTCCATCCACGCTGCGCGCACAGCCGGGACCAGCGCACCAACAAGGCAGCTCAGCACGCCGCCCGCGAGCACGTACGCAGCATGCACCGGGTCGATCTCGTCGGGGATGCTTTTGAAGACGTACACGCTCGGGTCCCAGACGTACAGCCCGAGCGATTCACCCATCCAGTCGTGGATGGCGTTGATGTTGCTGACGACCGAGTAGGCGATGACCCCGCCGAGTGCCGAGCCGATCGCGCCGATGGCCGAGCCGTAGGCGAGCCACACGCAGGCGATGCCGCTTCGCCCTGCGCCGATGGCGCGGAGCACGCCGATATCGCGGGTTTTCTCGGAGATCATCGACCAAAAGATCGAGACGACCAAGAACACCGCTGTCATCGAGATGAACGTGAAGATGAAGAGGACGAGCATCGTCTCCTTCTTGATCGCTGCGATCATGGTCGCGTTGGCCTGCTCCCATGTCTCGATCAGCATCAGCTCGGCGGCGGGCACTTCGCCCTTGTGGTCGGACGCGAACTCCGCGTAGACACGCTTGCACAGCTCTCGCAGCGCGAGCACGTCGCCGTCGTCCTCGGCATGGCGCACGAGCACGGTCGTTACGCGAGCGGGGTCCACGATCAGCGGCGGGAGTGGGTCGCCCGAACTCGGGTCATACTCCGCAGAGAGCCGCTTGCCCTCGCCCATCGAGAGCATCTGCTGCAACGCATCGAGCCGAACGAGCACGTTGGAGCGGTCGATATCGAACAGCCCGGTCTCGAACTCGTTGGCGATGGGCATGAGCCGGGCGACCGAGTCGCGGGGCCGGCCCTGGCTGTCGAGCGGGAAGACCCGGAGCACGAGTTCGCCGTTGATCGGCAGGAATTGGTCGAGGTAGGTGACCTCCCCGTTGGCGCCCTGCTCGGGGATCATCAGCGGCGAGTAGTACCCCCCCCGCTCGCGCCGATTGAACATCGTCACGCCGATGCCCAGCACCATCGCGGCTTCGGGCTCGCCCGTCAGAAAGTCAGGCCGCGAGAGCGTGAGGCCGTTGTGCTCGAGGTCCTTCCATCCGGGCGGGATATCGCCTGCCGCGCGCGCGCGCAGGCGGGGGTCCATCTTCTCTTTGTCCCTCGGCAGGGGCTCAGCGAGGGGCTTCCACCAGAGCGTGTCGGCGAACGTCGTGACCCGTGCGAACGAAGGCCCATCGATGCCGCGTATCTGCACGCCCTCGGTGCGTCCATCGGGCAGGCGGATCGCCCCGAACGAGTCAATCACGGGGGTGGCGGCGCGGATGTCGCCTTCGGCTTCGAGCCGATCGATCAGGTCCTGATAATGCGGGAAACCCGTGTTGGGCCATGCGATGCGGACATCGCCGATGAGCGACCGGCCCGACTCGCTGAGGGTTTTGAGAAACCCGCCCATGACCGACCAGGTGATGAGCACCATCGCGGTGCTGAGCCCCACGCCGAGCGATGCCAGCAGTGGCATGATCTTGGTGGTCAGGTATCGGCGGGTCAGCAGGGTCTGGTACACGCGGGGAGTGTAGAGCACCCGCTGGCAGAGGTTGCTTGGAGCCGGAGCCTTGCGCTCTTATCCTGAGACCACCATGCTCGGCGTGCCTTTGACATTCGGCCCAGTGACGCTCGCGTCCAACCTGCTGCTCGCGCCCATCGCGGGGTGGTGCGAGTTGGCGTGGCGCGTCAGCGTGCGCGAGCTGGGGGGCGTGGGGCTGGCGTGCACGGACCTATTGAGCCCCGAGGGCCTGCTGAGAGGCTCGATGGCCAGCAGCGACATCGCGCGCACGAACGAGCTTGATCGGCCCGTGGGGATGCAGCTCTACGGCTCGGACCCTGCGTTGATGGCCGAGGGAGCCATCTGGGCCGCCGACCACGGGGCCACCGTCGTCGATATCAACATGGGGTGCCCGGTCGACAAGGTCACCAAAAAAGACGGCGGATCCAAGCTGATGTGCGATGTGAGCCGGGCCGCGAAGATCGCCCATGCCGTGCGCGACGCATTGCCCGACTCGATCCCGCTCACTGCGAAAATGCGGCTTGGCTGGGACGAACAGGCGAGCGCCGATGGGTGCGCCGCGAGGCTCGCGTGCGAGCTTGTGAGCGAGGGCGTCGCGGGGATCACGGTGCACGGTCGGACGACCGAGCAGCGGTTCAAGGGCGAGTGCCAGCGTGAGGGCATCCGCCGAGTGGTGGAAGCCGTTGGTGAGGCCACGGGCCACCCGAGCCAGGGCGGCGTGCCGGTGTTGGGCAACGGCGATGTGCGCTCGGCACGCGATGCCATCGACATGATGACCGAGACGGGCTGCGCAGGCGTGATGATCGGGCGGGGTTCTTTCGCCAGGCCGTGGGTATTCCACGAGGCGTGGACGCTCCAGACCACGGGCGAGATGCCCGAGCCGATGACCGAGCAGGACAAGGCGGCGTTTCTGAGGCGGTTTTTTGGCCTGCTGCGTGAGTACCGGGGCGACCACCACGCCATGCATGTGATGCGGTCGAAAATTGCCTGGCTGGGTAAGTCGATGGGCCGGGGGGAGAGGGAGGGGCACAGCAGGCCGCTGAAGGACGGGATTCGGCTGGCCAAGAGCCCGGCAGAGGTGCTGACGGCGCTGGATGCCTGGCCCGATCAGCACGCCGAGGATGTGGCCAGCCGGTGCCGAGAACGGGTCTGATACCAGACACGCCCTCGAGACCCGCGACCTGACAAGGGAAATCCCTTGCAAATCAAACGAGCACCTTGATCCGAGCCGATCCGCAGCCGATGAGCGTCCGTATGGTAAGGAGTGGTAGTGCGAACCCTCGGCCATTGGGGCGAGGGGGACTTTGCCAAGTCGGAACGTGCATCGATTTAACAGAGAGGGCGGACAGCCGCCCTTCTCACGCCACCGAGGCGCTGCTGTTGGGGCGTTGTCGAGAATGAACCCGGGAGGATTAGCTGTGCATCGACGAATCACCGCGTGTGTTGTGCTGGGACTGGTTGGCCTTGTTGGCGGGACTGCCTCGGGGCAGGTGCTCCAGGACACGACCCCACCGCTGATGGTGAACAACGCGGCGCCTCCATCGGTGGTGTTCACCGAGAGCGGCGTGGACTTCGGCAAGATCGGTGACGAGAACCGCGTCGAGCACAACTTCGAGTTCACGAACGTCGGCAAGGGCGATCTGGTGATCCGCGAAGCGCGCGGCAGCTGCGGCTGCACCGTGCCCACGCTCGCCAAGAAGACGTACGCACCGGGCGAGAGCGGCACGCTGCAAGTGTATTTCAACCCTGCGCACCGCAGAGGCACACAGAACCAGACCATCACGGTGCAGACGAACGACCCCAAGCAGCCGGTCATCCGTCTCTCGGTCAAGGCCGAGGTGCAGCCGCGGACGATGGTCAACCCGCAGTCGATGTCGTTCGGCTTCGTCGCCAAGGGCCTGGGCCCGACGATGGACGTGACCGTGTCGGGTATCCAAGAGGACTTTGATGTCACCAAGGCGTGGGTCGAGCTGACACCCGTGCCGGATTCGATGCAGGACCAGCTTCCCGATTGGGACCCCGCCAAGGTGTTCACAGTGACGATCGGCGAGCGAGCGCCCAAGGCTGTTGATGGACGGATGTACCAAGAGCGCCTCGTGCAAGTGACGATGGCCAAGGATGCGCCGATCGGGCTGCTCCGCAATGTGCGTTTGGTCGTCGAGCACAACGACGGGCAGGCCAAGCGGTTCGAGCTTCCGATTCTGGCGACCCAGCTTGGCGATGTGACGATGACGCCCGCGAGGCTGAGCCTCGGCCGGGTTACCCCCGACGCACCGTTCGAGAAGGTGGTCATCATCCGTTCGTCGACGAACACGCCGTTCGAGATCACCAAGCTCGAGCACCTCACCACATCGGGTCAGGGCATCGAGCACTTCCTTGAGCCGATCAGCGGCTCCGAAGGCGCGGCGTACAAACTCACGCTCAAGAGTGACGGCATCGCGGACCAGGGCGCCATTCGTGGCCAGTTCCGCATCCACACGAACGTGAAAGATGAAGAGATCATCAACTACAGCTACGTCGGCGCAGTGATGCCCACGAGAGCTGCAAACCTTACGCCCATGCAGCCCACCACCGTAAAGCAACCCACCACGGCCAGGCAGCCCACCACGGCCACCAAGCCGGCGGGCGGGTAAATGGCTGAATCATGGTTTGGGCCGCTGCGGTTTGGGCCAACGGGCGGCATCGTCACGCAGGCGCTGAGCATCATCGGGCTTGCCGCGATCGTGGCCACGGGGCACGCGATTGTCACGCCCGAGAGCGAGGTCTGGATCGACCCTGCTGAGGGCATCCCGGTGCGCGCATCGATAGCCAACAACGTCGGGCTTGCTGATCCCGCGGTGGACCCCGTGATGGACCCCACGATCGACTCCCAACTGGACCCCGAGGCTTTGGCCGACCCGGTTGAATCGACCGATCCCGAGAGCGACGTTCTCGGCGCGAACATCTCGGGCGAGCAGGCGTTCGCGCTGTTTGTTTCGGGCGAGGCGGACTTTCTGGATGCGCGTTACGCCGAGGACTACGAGGCGGGGCATATCGAGGGGGCTTTCTCGGTGCCCTACGAGGAGGCGGCCCAGCGGGTAATCCAACTCGTCGCTGACGGGTGGATCTCGCCCAGCAAGCGGGTGGTGGTGTACTGCATCGGCGGGCTGTGCAACGAGAGCAAGTTCGTGGTGCGTGCGCTGCTGGAAGCAGGCTTCGACCCGGCGATGGTGCACATCGACGACGGCGGCTACCCGGCGTGGAAGGCTGCGGGCCACCCGACGCAGTCGGGGCCTGACTTCACGCAGGAGACGCCATGAACGTGTTCATGAACTTCTCCGCGTTGGTGCTTCGGCTTGCACTCGCGGTGGTCTTTGGCTTTGCTGCGTACGTCAAGATCGCAGACCCGCAGGCGTTCATGCTGAGCATCGATGCGTTCGGTCTGGTGCCCGAGCACGTGACCAAGTTCGCGGCGTTCTTTATGCCCTGGACCGAGATGCTGTGCGCGGCATTGCTGCTCATCGGGTGGCGGGCGCGGGCCGCGTCACTGGTGCTCTGGGGCACGCTGATTGTTTTTATCGGAGCGATTGTCTCGACGCTGTACCGGGGCCTGGTGCTCAAGTGCGGGTGCTTCGGCGAGTACGGGCTGCTGTGCGAGCCCGGTCTGATCGGCTGGTGCAACGTGCTTCAGAACTGCCTGCTGGCAGCCGCGTGCGTGGTGGTGCTGTTCTGGGGGCCGGGGTATCTGTCGGTGGATGAGCCCGGCGGCAGGCCCAAGAGCCCCGAAGCGGACGGCCTGGACGACTGAAGCCGATCGGCTGGGTTGTTTGAGCCATCATGTTTGAGCCATCGTTTGCGGCCTACCATCGTGGCCCAACCCCCCCGTCGCCCGTGGTGGATTGCCCGTGTGGGCACATCGCGGGCCGAAATGACCGAGACGGAGCCCCTGCCATGAGCAACGGCCGAAACGACCGCGGCAACGACCGCTTCAGCCCCCCCAGCAAGCCGACCATCATCCGCGAATCCGCCGACGGGCTGATGTGGGTGGACTACAAGGACATCGAGCCGCTCCGCCGCATGATGAGCCCCAACGGCAAGATCTACGGCCGCAAGCGTCTGGGCAGCACCGCCCGCGAGCAGAAGCTGATCGCCCAAGCGATCAAGCGGGCACGGTTCATGGGCCTGCTGCCGTTCACCTCGGCGACGGTCTGAGCCCGAGGCCCACCAAGGCCCCGATGGCTGACCTCAAACGCGACTACCAAGGCCTCTCGGTTGATCTGCCTGCTGATGCCGGCAGGTACCTGCGCATGCGCACGCTGTGCGATGCGCTGTGGGCCGCGTTCGGCGGGGACGACGCGGGCTACTCGTGGTGCGGGTTCTATGTGCGTGATGCGGGTGCTGACGAAATGATTCTGGCGGCCCGCCAGCCCAAGCCGGCGTGCTCACCGATCGGGCTCAACGGCATCTGCGGGCAATCGCTCACTCGCCGAGAATCGCTGATCGTGCGGGACGTGCGCACGCTGAGCGGCGGCTCGTACATCGCGTGCGACCCGCGCGACCTGAGCGAAGTAGTTGTGCCGATGCTTTCAGGCGGCAGGTGCTGGGGCGTGCTGGACGTGGACAGCTTCGCGGTGGGCGCGTTCGATGAACACGATGCGCACGGGCTGCTGCACGCAGCGCATCGCGCGGGCTTGTGCGACGAGGTTGAGTTCGGCTCGGCATACGTCGGCTGATCGAATGACTGGTTGCTAGAACTCGGCGTCTTGCTCGTAGACGACCCACTTGCCGGTGGTCGGGTGCCAGAAGCTGAGCATCTTGGCGTGCAGGCACATGCGCGGATGGGCTGTGGGATCGCCGTAGAGCGGGTCTCCGAGGATGGGCGCGCCCATGCCGCCTTTTTCGGTAGGGGTGACCGCATGCACGCGGAGTTGGTGGGTTCGGCCAGTGACGGGCCTGAACTCGACGCGGGTTCGGCCCTGGGTCCGATCGGTCACGCGCCAGAGCGTCTTGGCGGGTTTGCCGTGGTCGTAGCAGACCATCTGTCGGGGGCGATTGGGCCAATCGACGATGAGCGGCAGGTCGACCTCGCCCTCGTCGCCTTGGAGGTCGCCGGCGAGCAGGGCGTCGTAGGACTTGCCGACCTTGCGGTGCATGAATTGGCGGCTCAATGCCCGGTGGGCGGAGGGATTGAGGGCGTAGACCATGACGCCCGAGGTGTCGAAATCAAGCCGATGGACGGTGATGGAGCCTGTGGCGAGCGGGTAGAGGGCCTGGATTCGGCTGGCGACGCAGTCCTGCTTGTCCTCGCCGCGCCCGGGGACGCTGAGCAGGCCCGGCGGCTTGACGAGCACAACGAACTGGTCGTTGTCGTCGATAATGCGCAGCTCAGGGGTTGTGGGGCCGGCGTCCATAGGGCGAGCGTATCCTCGGGGCATGGCTGACAGGATCAACTACCGGGTCTCTCGTTTCGCAGCGGCCGCCCTCTGCTGCGCTGCCTCGATGGCGTGCGCGCAGGAATGGCAGTCCGATGCGGAGCCGATGCTGAGCAACCACGCCCAGCTCACGAGCGCTTCGATGTTCGTGAAGGCGGGCGAGGCGTACTTCAGCCCGAAGATGGACTGGATTGTCTTTCAGGCGATCCCGGTGCCCGCTGAGGGCGGCGAACCTGACGAGCACTACTCGATGTACGCCGCCCCGCTCAAGCTGGGCTCGGGCGGTGAGGCCGCGAGCATCGGTGAGCCCGTGCTGCTGAGTGCCCCTGGCTCGGCGAACACCTGCGGCTGGTTCCACCCGACCGAGGCCGGGGTCGTGCTGTTCGGATCGACGCTGGCCCCGCCGAGCGAGGACAACGTGCCGGGGTACCAGCGGGACAAGAGCAGCTACTCGTGGGCGTTCCCAACGGAGATGGAGATCGTCAGCGCGAGCATTGGTTCCAAGCTGCCCCCCAAGCCGATCTTTGAGCAGCCGGGCTACACCGCCGAGGGTTCGTGGTCGTCGGACGGGCGGTTTATTCTGTACGCGAACGTGGACGATGCGCGCAGCGAGCAGCTCGGCCGGGGCGATGCGGACCTGTGGGTGTACGACCGCGAGACCAAGGTGCGCACGCCGCTGGTAACCGCTGTGGGGTACGACGGCGGGCCGTTCTTTGGGCCGGGCGACAAGTGGATCTGCTACCGGAGCGACCGCAAGGGCGACGACCTGCTGCAACTGTTCGCAGCGGAGCTGGCTTATGACGACACGGGGGCGATCACGGGCATTCAGCGCGAGGTCGTGCTGAGCGACAACGGGGATGTGAATTGGGCGCCGTTCTGGCACCCATCGGGCGAGGCGCTGCTCTACACCTCCAGCGCGCACGGGCACTTCAACTACGAGGTGCTGGCGGTCGAGTTTGACCCGGATAAGGCTGCGGGCGAGCTGAAGCAGGCTCGGGTGACCGAGGCTGCGGGGTTTGATGGGCTGAGCGTCTTTAGCCCCGACGGCAAGTGGATGATGTGGACGTCGCAGCGCGGAGAAGGCGGTTCGAGCCAAATCTGGATAGGCCGGTTCAACACGCCGGTGCTTCGCGGTAGGCTGATGCCAGAGCCGCCTAAGCCTGTGATGCCTGCGGACGACGGGAACTGATGCGATGCACGAGAGGAGCCGGGGGGAATCTGGCGTAGCGAGCGGCCCAGAGGCTGGCGCTGGTCAGGGTCTCGCGGCGGTTGCTCTTTCGCACGTGGCGGACATGGCGGTGCCGGATATCTACGCGCGAGCGTGGGCCGAGTGGCGCGATGTGCTCGAGGACTACCCGGCTGAGGCACCCGTAGCGGGTGCCCGGGCGATGGCGGGCTTCGGGGGCGAGAGTGTGCCCTGCAAGGTGGACCTGCCGAGCGGGGCGCTGCGCGCGGTGCTGGTATGGGCGCCGGACGGGGACAACCAGTGGCGTGATGTTCGAGTGCTGGTCGAACGCGGCATCGGCGTGGTGCAGATCGGGCTTCGAGGCTGCAACGCGGGCGAGCGGCCCAATCGCGACTGGGCGTGCGATGGTTTGGGCGAGGGGTTCGACAAGGGTCAAGAGGCGATCGTTTGGCGCGTGGTGCGCGCAGCGGGCGATGTGGCGACAGCGGTGCAGGGCGCCGCGAAGCTGGGGATGCCTGTGTTCGCGCGCGGTCGATCGCTTGGCGGCGGGCTGATGGTGCTGGCGCTGGCTGGGCTTACGGGCATGACGGGGATGTCGCGCATCGATCGGCTGGTGCTCGAACTGCCCGGGCTTGGCGACTGGAAATGGCGCTGGGCGCAGGCGGCCAAGGCGAGCCTTCGCGGTGGCAGGGCTGGCTCGATGGAAGGCGTTGGCGGCGGGCTTTTGGAGTACGCGAGCCGATTCCCAGCGAGACGTACAGAGCTTTACAACTCGCTGAGGCTGGTTGACGCAGCGCTTGCAGCCCCCAAGCTGCACTTGGCGACGCTCTGCAAGCTGGCGACGAGTGACCCTGTGGTGCCCGCGCCCGCCGCGGCTGCCGTGTTCAACGCGATCGGCGCGGACACGGGCCACAAGTGGCGGTTCGTGGTGCCGATGGGGCACAGCGAGGGCGACATGGCCAACGCGCGTCGGCATGCGGAGTTCGAGAAGTGCGCGCTGGACTTTCTGGATCCATCTCAGCCGCCGCAGGCCGGGATGAAGCGCTGGTTTGGCGGAGAAGAAACCGAGCCGGTCACGGAGAGCACGCTGTTTGGTGAGGGTGCGGGCGCGGAGAACGAGACCGCCTCGCTGATCGCGGCGTACGAGGCGGCGGGCCGAACGCTCGACGACTTGCCGTACACGGCTGAGTTTGATTCGCTGTATGAAGCGGTAACCGAGGGCGGCAGACCGAGCCGCCACGAGGTGCTGCACAGGCTTCAGGCGCTGCGCAAGGCGGGCAAGCTGCCGAGGCTTGGGCGGGCAGCATCGCGGCCGCCAGCGATCAGCGATGAGGACGAGGCGTCGCTGGCAGCGTTGGTCGTCGGCGCTTTGGGCAAGCTCTCGCTGCGCGACCGGCTGCCTTATTCGCCCGAGTTCGATGGGATCGTCTCGGCGTTCAATGATTCGGCGGGGCTTTCGCTTGGGGCGCACGAGGTCTGGCGGCTGGTGGCCAAGCTTGCGAAGTAGGCCAACCACAGGCGGGACGCCTGT
>CAYGSG010000018.1:0-34252 GCA_964352615.1 uncultured Phycisphaeraceae bacterium | reverse complement strand
GCCACCAAGAGCAACCACACAGGCGGGACGCCTGTGCCACCAAGAGCAACCACACAGGCGGGACGCCTGTGCCACCAAGAGCAACCACACGGGCGGGACGCCCATGCCACGGAGACCGCTTGCTCCCCTACGCTCGGGCATGGCAACGCAGACCCTTCGCACGCTGACGGCGGACCTGATCGACTACGCGGGCTTGTTCCCGCCAGCCAAGCTGGACATGGCCAGCGCTGTCGAGCGGTACGCGCGGTACCAGCACACGGAAGAGGCCCCGATGCTCGGGCGGTTTATCTGCTCGGCGAGCAGGCTCGAAGAACTGAGCACGCACGCGGGGCTCTTGATGCCCGGTACGGCCGGCACCAGTGGCTACCGCGAGATGGCAGCCGCGGGCGAGCCGTGGCGCATCAGCGTGGTCGCGGACCTGCCGATGGACGACACGCTCGCGGCGATCGAGACGTTCGAGCAGTACCACAGCGAGGAAGACCACGGGCTCGCGCGGGTGGATGCGATCGAGGTGAAGGCTGCGGACAGCGCCGCGATCGATGAATTGATCGAGGAGATTCCCGAGGACCTGATGCCGTTCTTCGAGGTGCCCGGCGGGATCGACGTGCGGGGCATGATCGCGGCGATCGCGGGCGAGAGCAGCCAGGGCGGGGCGGCGGCCAAGATCCGGTGCGGCGGGGTCACGCCCGATGCCATCCCGCCCAGCGCCGAGGTGGCGGCGTTCATCCACGCGTGCGCGCGCGGCGGGGTGATGTTCAAGGCGACGGCGGGCCTGCACCACCCGGTGCGGGCTGAGCACGCACTGAGCTACGAGGATTATGCGCCGCGAGCGGTGATGCACGGGTTCATCAATGTGTTCATGGCGGCGGCGCTGGTCAAATACGCGAAGCTCTCGCTCGATGACACCATCGAACTGCTCGACGAGACTGACGCAACTGCGTTTACGTTCGAGGAGAACAGAGCGATGTGGCGAGACCGAGAGGTCAGCCTGATTGATCTCGCGCGCAGCCGGGAGTCGTTCGCGTTGTCGTACGGCTCGTGCAGCTTCGAGGAACCGGTCGCGGATCTCAAGCAGCTTGGGTTGCGGTAGACGATGGCCAAGCGCGGGTTTTTCTATGGCTGGGTGATGCTGGGGGTGGCGTTGCTGATGGCGGTGGCGACGATGCCCACGCAGACGGTTGTGATCTCGCTGTTCAACGACTCGCTGCGAACCGCGGTCAGCCTGAACATCGAGGAACTGAGCCGGGCTTACACGATCGGGACGATCCTGGCGGCTCTACCGCTGCCGTGGGTCGGGCGGATGGCCGACCGGTTCGGGCTGCGGATCGTTACCGCGATTGTGGCGGTTGCGTGCGCCGGTTCGCTGCTGCTGCTCACGCGGGTCACGTCGCTGTGGCAACTGACAGGGTGCTTCTTTCTGATGCGGTTCCTCGGGCAGGGCTCGCTGGGCATGCTGTCGGGGCATGTCATCGCGATGTGGTTCGAGCGCAAGCTCGGGCGCGCGCACGCGATCTTGGCGGTCGTGGGCTTTGCCGGCGGCTCGGCGCTGATGCCGGCCCCAACGGCACACCTGATCGAGACGCGCGGCTGGGCATTCACGATGATGCTGCTCGCGGGCTTTGTGCTGCTGCTGGTCGTGCCCGCGGTGCTGGTTGTGTTTCGCAACAAGCCCGAGGACGTCGGTCAGCACCTCGATGGAGACGCGGGCGAGCACACGACGCACGACACGCTTCACGGCGGGCCCCCACCGCTGAAAGACCCGGCGTTCACACGCGCCCAGGCCATGCGCACGCGGGCGTTTTGGATCTTGGTGCCGATCATGTGCGCCAACGGGCTCATCGGAACAGCGTTGCTCTTTCACATGCAGGCGATGCTGCGAAGCGTCGGGCTTGAAGGAACGGAGCTTCAAACAGCGGCGGCGATTCAGCCCTGGCCGATTTGCTTTGGCGTGGGCATGTTGATCGTCGGATGGATGGTCGACCGCTTCAGGCCCCGGCACCTGATGCCCTTCGGGCCGGTCATGATGCTGATTGCGTGCGTGATCTGCTTATCGCCCTCGATCGGTTGGGTGGACCCCGAGCACGTGGTGGGCGTGATGGGCCTGGGCATGGGTGTGTTCGGACTGTCGATGGCGGTATCGGTCGCGGTGGGCAACCCGGCGATCGCCCGGTACTTTGGCCGAACGCACCACGGGGCGATTCGCGGCAGCATCCAACTCGCATCGGTGGCGGCGACGGGTGTTGGGCCTTGGCTCGCGGGCAAGGCGTTCAAGCTGGCGGGCGATGACTTCACGCCGATTCTGGCGGTATTCGCGGTGAGCGGCGTGCCGCTGGCGATTGCGTCGTTGTTCTTGCGGCCGCCTTCGCCGCCAATTGAGCCGGACCGGACGCCGGAGAGAGATGAAGTGGATCCGCCGCCGGTACCATGATCTCTCACGCGCTTTCCGACCCCTCCCCCGTCGCCGACGGGGGAGGTTCCTGCGCCAGCAGGGGGAGGGGGTAAGGCATGAACAGCCGGCCGTATCACAAAGCCGTTCAAGCGACGACGCAGTCAACCGAGCGTGCAAGCCAGTTGCGTCGCGATTCAACGCCGCCTGAACGCCTGTTATGGACGCATCTGCGATCGAACCAGATGCTTGGCCTTCGCTTTCGCCGTCAGCACCCGCTCGGTCCGTACATCGCAGACTTCTACTGTGCTCGAATCGGTCTCGTCGTCGAGGTCGATGGCTCGTCGCACGAAGGAGATCGGCGTGCCCACGACCGCGTTCGGGACCGATGGATGTGTCAGCGGCGGCTCACGGTGATACGGTTCAGAGTCAGCGATGTGATGTCAGACATCGAAGGCGTGTTGCGAACGATCGAGCGAGATGCCCGGCGGTTGGTGGAACAAGAGTCAGCTATACCCCCTCCGTCCGCTTCGCGGACACCTCCCCCGTCGGCGACGGGGGAGGTTCCTGCGCCAGCAGGGGGAGGGGGCAAGGCATGAACAGCGGGCCGTATCACAAGCCCGTTCAGGCGACGACACAGTCAACCGAGCGTGCAAGCCAGTTGCGTCGCGATTCAACGCCGCCCGAACGCCTGTTATGGACGCATCTGCGATCGAACCAGATGCTTGGCCTTCGCTTTCGCCGTCAGCACCCGCTCGGTCCGTACATCGCAGACTTCTACTGTGCTCGAATCGGTCTCGTCGTCGAGGTCGATGGCTCGTCGCACGAAGGAGATCGGCGTGCCCACGACCGCGTTCGGGACCGATGGATGTGTCAGCGGCGGCTCACGGTGATACGGTTCAGAGTCAGCGATGTGATGTCAGACATCGAAGGCGTGTTGCGAACGATCGAGCGAGATGCCCGGCGGTTGGTGGAACAAGAGTCAGCTATACCCCCTCCGTCCGCTTCGCGGACACCTCCCCCGTCGGCGACGGGGGAGGAGACCTGAAACGGAGACCGTTGCCATGCCTTACGACATTGATGAAACGCACGACCCGAAGCTCGAGAGCTGGGTGGAGAGCGCGAACGACCCCGAGACGGACTTCCCGATTCAGAACCTGCCGCTAATTCGGTGTCACAGAACTGACTACAAATACGATTGCTTTGCGACGCGTATCGGTGACCTGTTCTTTGATATCAACCTTATGAGGCGTGAATTTCCTGACTTGTGGAACCGTCAACTTAGCCTTCCACCCGAGAACGACAGAGCGATTGATGAACTTGTCGACGACATTGACTACATCAGCCTCTCTGACTTGAGGCAAGGCCTGTCGCGACTGTTCAGAGTCTCTAACTCTGAGGCGAAGGAATTGCTCGCCAAGTCAAGGTGCTTGTTCGACATCTGTGTTTTTCCATCTGGCCGGAATGTGCTGCGTCTAGGCGACTACACCGACTTCTACGCTTCGGTGCATCACGCGACGAACGTGGGCACGATGTTCCGCCCGGACAACCCGCTGCTGCCAAATTACAAGTGGATTCCGGTGGGGTACCACGGCCGGGCTTCGAGCGTGGTGGCCAGCGGGACTCCGATCGTTCGGCCGAGCGGGCAGCTCGCTCCTACAGAAGACGGGCAAGATGCCCGTCCCACGTTTGGGCCTTGCAAGTTGCTGGATTACGAGCTTGAACTGGGCATGGTCGTCGGGCGCGGCAACGATCTGGGCCAGCCGATCTCGATCGCCGAGGCGGAGGAGCACATCTTGGGTGTGTGCCTGCTGAACGACTGGTCGGCGCGTGACATGCAGAAGTGGGAGTACGTGCCGCTCGGGCCGTTCCTGGCCAAGAGCTTCGCGACGAGCGTGAGCCCGTACATCGTGACGATGGAAGCGCTCGCGCCGTTCCGCTGCCCGGCGTACCCGCGGCCCGAGGGCGACCCCAAGCCGCTGCCGCACTTGTTTGATGAGCGCGACCAGAGGCTCGGTGGGATCGACATCACGCTCGAAGTCCACCTGAGCAGCCAGCAGATGCGCGACAAGGGCATGAAGCCGATCCGCCTGAGCAAGGGCAGCTTCAAGGACATGTACTGGACGCTGAGCCAGATGCTCACGCACCATGCTTCGGGCGGATGCAACATGCAGCCGGGCGACCTGCTCGGCTCGGGCACGGTCTCTGGCCCGCTGCGCGAGAACCGGGGCAGCCTGCTCGAACTGACGTGGGACGGCGACCCGTTCTCGAACCCGCCCAAGCCGTTGCCGGGCACGCAGCGGACACCCATCAAGCTTCCCACGGGCGAGGAACGCAAGTTCCTGGCCGACGGCGACGAGGTGATCCTCAAGGGCTACTGCGAGCGGGAGGGCTATCGGCGGATCGGCTTTGGCGAGTGCCGGGGTATTGTTGAGCCGGCGGTGGGTGTTTAGCACAGGCGGGACGCCTGTGCCACCGGCCAGGACACAGGCTACAGCATCCGCTGCATGAACACCGTATCGGGATCGGGGTCATCGTTGTAGCGAGCGCACTCGGTGAAGCCGCAGGCGCGGTAGAGCGCGTTGGCCGCGATCCAGCGAGATGAGGTATCCAGCTTGATGACGGTGTAGTGCGGGCGTGCAAGATCGCAGATCGCCTCGACGAGTGCCCTGCCGATGCCTTGGCCGCGCGCCTCGGGCCGCACGACCATGCGCTTGAGTTCGCATTCGCCGGGCGCTTTGAGTGGGCGCATGGCAGCGGTGCCGACGGGCTCTTTGTTGGCGTTCCACGCGAGCAGCAGCGCGCCTGCGGGCGGGGCGTACACGCCGGGCAAGGAGGCAAGCTCGGCCTCGAAGCCCTGATGGGCGAGGCTCTCATCGAGCTCGGCTTGGTAGTACCGCCAGAGCGAACGCACCGCATCGAGTTCAGCGGGCGTGCTTGCGTGCGCGAGGCGCATCGGCTCACGCCTTGGCGGCGAGGCCCCGCTCGACCTCGCTCACGCACCTGGCGACGACCTCGGCGATGGGCACGAGGTCGCCCTTGGAATCATCGATGCGGAGCTTGAATTCGACGGCTCCTTCTTCGAGCGACTTGGCCCCGAGCGTGAGACGGATGGGAAGGCCGATGAGGTCAGAGTCCTTGAACTTCACGCCGGGCCGTTCGGCGCGGTCGTCGATCAGCACATCGATGCCCGCAGCGGACAGCTCTGCGGCGATGCGTTCGGCGTGCGCTGCATGGTCGGCATCCTCGGGCTTCATGAGCACGATGAGCACGTGGTAGGGCGCGATGGCCATGGGCCAGCGGATGCCGGCTTCGTCGTGGTTCTGCTCGATGGCGGCGGCGACGGTTCGGCTCACGCCTATGCCGTAGCAGCCCATCGTGACGGGCTGGCGCTGTTGGGCTTTGTCCATCATGGCGAAGTCGAAGGCGTCGGAATACTTGGTGCCGAGCTTGAAGATGTGCGCCACCTCGATGCCCCTGCGGGCGACGAGCCTCGAGCCCGCGACCTTGGGCGAGGGGTCACCCGGCTCGGCGTTGCGCACGCCGACGACACGGACCGAGCAGCCGCGGCCGGCATCGGTAGCGATTTGATCAACGGGCAGGGGTGCACCGAGATCTCGGGCCCAGTCGAAGCCCGTGACGTGGTGGTCCTTGGTGTCGGCGCCGGTGGCCCACACGCCGGTGGCAAGGCCGGTGGCGGCATCGGGATCGATGAGCAGCGTGGTGTTCGCGATGGTCGCGATCACGCGCGGGCTGACGTAGCCGATGGCAAAGCCGGCCTGCCTGGCCTCTTTCTCATCGGCGAGTTGCACCGCGAAACCCACCGCGTCGCGAACCTTGGCCTCGTTGACATCGTGGTCGCCGCGCACGACCGCGACGACCCACTTGCGGTCGCCGCCATCGGCATTAGAGAAGACGACGCTCTTGAGCATGCCCGAGGCCTGGATGCCGAGGTGCTCGACGACTTTGTCGATGCCGGGCATGCCGGGCGTGTGGTGGTCGGTGAGCGGCTGGGTGTGGGGCGTGAACTTCCACGGGCGTTCGCCGATTTCGCACTTCTCGACGTTGGCGGCGTAGCCGGTTTGCTCGCAGATGAGGATGGTGTCTTCGCCGGTCTCGGCGTTGACCATGAACTCGTGGCTGGCGCTGCCGCCGATGGGACCGCTCTCTGCTTCAACGATGGTGAAGTCGAGCCCGCAGCGGAGGAACATGTTGGTGTACGCCGCGTGCAGCCGGTCGTAGGTCTCGTTGAGCCCGCCCTCGCCCTCTTGGGCGAGGTGGAAGGAGTAGGCGTCCTTCATAAGGAACTCGCGTCCACGCAGCAGGCCGGCGCGGGGGCGGAACTCATCGCGGAACTTGGTCTGGATCTGGTAGAGCGTGAGCGGGAACTGCTTGTAGCTGGTGATGGCGCTCTTGCACAGCTCGGTGATGGTTTCCTCGTGCGTGGGGCCGAGGGCGGCGCGTCGTCCGTGGCGGTCTTCGAGCTGGAAGAGCAGGTCGCCGTAGGCCTCGTCGCGTTTGGTGCCGGCGTAGAGCTCCATCGGCACGAGCACGGGCAGGAAGATCTCGGCGCTGCCGGCGGCGTCCATCTCTTCGCGGACGATGTTGGCGACCTTGGTGATCGACCGCCAACCGAGGGGCAGGTAGTCGTACACGCCCGCCGCGACCTGGCGCATGAGCCCGGCCCGCAGCATGAGCTGGTGGCTCGGGACGGTGGCATCGGAGGGCGCCTCGCGGAGCGTCGGGATCAGCGTCCGCGTCCACCGGCAGATGTGCCCGGCCCGGTGGGCGAGAGAAGAGGCGGCTGAGACAGCGTTGGTGGCGGCGGTGTTCATGGCGGGTGAGTGTAAGCCCGCAGCCGATCCCAGCGATTCGGGTACGCTCTGCGGAACCATAGCGACCCGAAGAAAGGCTTATGGCTTATGGACAGCTCGCTCAAATCCCGCGTCGGTCAGGCTCTGTTCTGGGTCGCTCTGTACGCGGTCATCTGGGCGATGGGCTGGTTTAGGCCGATTGACGCGTGGGTGAACTTCGTGATTGTCGGGGCGATCTTGCTGAGCCACCTGCCGCCGAGCCCGATGCGGTACTTCTTGGGTGCCGCGACGTGGGTGATCGTGGGCGCGGTGCTGTACTTCGTGGTCAACCTGACGCACCCGATCTTCCTGATCTTGATCGCGGTGAGCATCGCGCAGAATGTGATCGCCGGGGTCAACGATCTGAAACCGATACGCCGGGAGTAGAGCCGGCAAGGGCGGGTTTCTCGGACGCCCCGGCCGAATAACCGAACCTATCCGTACGCCCGTAGCTGGCGACCGGTTCCGTAAATGCGGGTGCAAGTTACAAGGCCATTTTGTGGCACGAACGATCGGTGAATCGCACACTTAGTAATGGAGCTGTGTGCTCCGGACAGGGAGCCGAGAAGGGGAGAGCCGAAAGGGCTCTGCCATGAGACGATATCTTCTGTGCGTGTTGGCGGTAGTCGGGGGGCTTGGGGGAGTCGCGGGAAGCGCGGCTGCACAGTTCGTCGACTTTGGACTCTGGAACCGGTACGTGGACTGGCAGTCGGACACCGAGACTGGCCCGCGTGGCACGATCTGGGAGTACGGCATCGCCGACGCTTCATCGGGTGACGCTTGGTACGCCAGCGACTCCGTGCAGCCGCTCACGTGGTCGGGTGGTGACAGCCCCTCCGGCGGCAACTGGTCGCACGGCGACCGGGCTGTATTCAACCGCTCGGGCATGACCGCTGCCTCCGACGGCTCAGCGCCTTGGATCGGGTGGAACAACCCGGCGGGCGATGGGACCAGTGTCGACATCAAAGGCAAGGTCCGTGTCCAGACCTCATCGAGTGCGCCCACCGGGCCTGACGACACCGTCGAGTTCGTGGTGGCCAAGCGGGCCGCCGACGGCTCATTCCACGAGCTTCACCGCGCCCGCATCAACAGCGCCGAACTCCGCTCGATGGGCGAAGCCGGCATGGTCATCCCAGTGAGCCTGCACGACGTGACCGTCAACGACGGCGAGTCGATCGTGCTCTCCAGCCGGGTGATGGGCTCGAGTGAAGAGCCCGCGACGGTTCAGTTGATCGACGACATCTCGATCGCGATCGACCCGCCGGTGCAGACGGGCCGGATCATGGAAGCCGCTTTCAACCGGCCGTTCGGGGGCCGCGGAGGCGGCGGAGTCAGCGGTGGTGGCGGAGGCGGAGGCGGAGGTTCTCCCTTGTCAACGGGTGAGCCGACCTTCCCGACCGAAGACATTCTCGATGGCCCGCCGGATTTTGACGACAGCTCGCGGATGCCCAACATGATCCCGACGCCCAGCAGTGTTGCTGTGATCGCAACGCTCGGCGGTCTGGCCGCGATGCGGCGGAGGCGCTAACGACCGGCGGTCGCCTTCTCGGGCATTGCGTATCCGGCGGCTCGCAGCGTGGGCAGCCATCGCTGCCGCTCGTACTCTGCTCGCTCGTGGGCGCACGCGGTATCCCACCACCACAGCGTGTGCAGGGGCACCGCGAGGTCTATGGCGAGTTCAGCGAGTTGGTCGTCCTCGTAGTCCACCATCGGCAGTGCAATCGTGACTTCTGGTACATCGGCGCCCGCAGCATCAAGCAGCACCAGCCGGCTTACGAGCAGCGCGCGGTCGCAGGCCTCGGCGGCGTGGTCGAGCGCCTCGCGGTCGCCAACGGCGCGATCCACATGGACAGGCCACACGAGCCTGGAGCACCCGGTTCGAAGCGCGTAATAGGCAACGGTCACCAGTTCGTTGGTTGCCGACTCGCCGCGCGAAGGGTCGGCATCGACCGGCAGCGGCGCGAGCGAACCGCCCACGATCGGCACGCCCATCGCTTTGGTCTGAAGCTCGACGGCTGCGGTCTGCACGCCATGCGTCGGCTCCCAGCAGCGGGCTCTGACAGCACCGACCGCCGAGATGGGGCTCGACTCTGAACCCGCCTTGCCGACCGCGACGGTTTCTTCGGCGGCCATCGCCAGCGCCACCAGGGACGCCAGCCCGCCGTCACAGAGAACCATCGCGTTCGTCGTCATGCTCGCTTCTCAGCTTACCATTCGGGCATCACTGGTGTGGAGACCATTTAGTGCAACGCTGCGGGGAGGTGCTGGTCCCGCAGCCAGTGGGCGTACGCCGCGATGCCGTCGACCGGTCCAATCTTGGGCGTCCAGCCGAGCGCCTTGGTGGTCGAGGACAGGTCCGCGAGGGTGAAGTCCTGGTAGAACGCGCGGATGCTGGCAGGCATCTCGAAGTACTCGACCTCTTGCTCACCTTGGGGGATGCCGAGTGCATCTCGGAGCGACTCGACAATCTGGTTGAAGCTGGTTGCGACGCCGCTGCCGCAGTTGTAGACGCCGGGCGTTGGCTGCTGATCGGTCCCGATGCCCGCCGCAGCGAGGGTGCATGCCACGACGTCATCAACGAAGACCTGGTCGCGTGCCTGCGCGCCGTCGGCGAACAGTCGGGGCGTCTTGCCCGCAAGAAGCTGGGTCGCGAGTTGGAGGACCATCGAGGCCATCTTGGCCTTGTGGCCCTCGCCGGGTCCGAAGACGTTGAAGTAGCGCAGGCCCACGACGTTCGGGGCCTCGCCACGCTCGCCCTGTACACGCTGGGCGAAGCGGCGGTGCTCACACTCCATGAGCCACTTGCTGAAGCCGTAGACGTTGTTGGGCCGACCGGCGTGGTGTTCTTCGAAAGCTTTGCGGTCGAGCGCTATCGCTGGCGAGCCGTAGGTCGCGGCGCTGGATGCATAGACAAGCGGGATGCCGGCTTCGTGGGCGACTTCGAGCATCTCGCCGAAGCCGTTGACGTTGCGTTCGATCATCGCGCGTTCGTCGGCGACGGTGGTGTCGGTCTGCGCCCCGAGGTGAAAGATCGCCGATGGGCCTGTCTCGTTGATGAGCCACGCCCACTCGACCTCGGCGGAGGTCATGGCGACCATCTCGCCGGTAAAGGGGCCGATGGCGGCGCGGTCGTGTGCGAGCACCAGGTTCTCGAAGCTGCCGCTTGAGCAGTCATCGACGACGACGATGCGCGCGTCGGGTGTTCTGCGAACGAGCTGCGCGCACAGGTTGGAGCCCACGAAGCCGGCGCCGCCGGTGACGATGTAGCAGGGCTGGTCTGTCATCATGGACCTCCACCGCCGAGCGACTCGACGGGCGGAATGGTAAGAATCTGACCCACACGCAGCGCGTTGGGGCTGGCGAGCCGATCGCGGTTGGCCTGGAACAGGGCGTCGGTGTAACGGGCCGAGCCGTACACACGCTGGCTGATGCGGCTGAGTGAATCGCCCGAGACAACGACATACTCCGCATCGCGGGGCACTACCGGCGGCATCGCGGGCTCGGGCCTGGCATCGCGGTCGCCGGGCACGCGGAGCACGGCACCAGGCGACAGCCGGTCGGGGCTCACGAACGGGTTCTCACGCGCCAGCACGGTCCACAGCGCGGCATCACCCAAGAACTCGCTCGCGATGGACTCGAAAGTATCGCCCTGGCGAACGATGTAGTCGAAGCCTTGTTGTTCATCAACTGCCTCGGCCGGCTCGATGGGCCGTGGGTTCGCGGCTTGGTCACTGGCAGCGATCAGGCCCGCGACCTGGGATGCATCCAACTCGGGGAGTTCAATCGGCGGCTCGGTGAGGGCGCCCGGTGGGGGCAGCGAGCCAGCGTCTCGGTGGAGCGTCACACGCTGACTCCGCGGCTCCCATGCCCAGTACACCGCGATCCACAGGCACACCAGCAGCGCGACCCCGCCGGCCAGCCTTGGACCCCGCGCGGCGGTCATGCAATCGGTTCCACGTCGATCACGTTGTCAGCGCCCGAGGGCAGCGGCTCATCGGTCGAGTCGCCGTGCTTGCCCCGGCTCCACACAAGCGGGGCCGCGATCGCGATGGACGAGTAGGTGCCAACGACAATGCCGGTGAGCATGGCGTACGCGAAGCCCCGCACGCCCTCGCCGCCAAAGACGTAGAGGATGAGCACCGCGAGCAGGGTGGTGCCCGAGGTGATGACGGTTCGGCTGATCGTCTGGTTGATGGAGAGGTTGATGATCTTCGCCGAGGCGAACGGCAGCCGGCCACGGTTCTCGCGGATGCGGTCCATCACGATGATGGAGTCGTTGAGCGAGTAACCGATGATGGTGAGCAGCGCCGCAACGAGGTTCAAGTCGATCTTGAACGGCAGAATGAGCATCGCCCGTGCGGCGGGCTCGATGGTCGGGTGTTGGTACATTTTCTCGGCCAGCGCGATCAGACCGATGCAGATGAGCACGTCGTGGATGAGGCAGATGATCGCGGCCAGCGAGTACCGCACCGAGCCGAAGCGGACCCAGATGTAGATCGTAATGAGCAGCAGCGAGAGCGTGACCGCGACGAGCGCCTGAGCGCGGAATGTCTCGGCGATCGCGGGGCTAAAGGACTGCACGCTGGCGAGGGTGGTGGTGGTGGTCAGTGCGTTACGGACCAAGTCCCATTCCTCGGCGGCGAGCACACGCTCCCACCGCTCTGGGCTGTCCTGGTAGCGAGCGGTCTGGTCGAGCACGAGCAGCACGGCCGATGAGACCGATCCGGGGCTGCCCTCGAGCACGCGGACCTCCCATTGGCGGGAGATCGTGTCGGTGTACTCGGGCGAGGCTCGCATGTTCTCGATGCGGGCTTCGATTTCTTCGAGCGGGCGGGGCGGGTTGATGTTGTCGATGACGATCGCGACGCCGCCGAGGTACCCGCTCACGTTGTCTCGGAAGCTAGGGCGATCGATGTCCTCGCCGAGCACACCGGTCACGCTGAGCAGCGGATAGATCGGCGCGAGGCGGACCTCGTTGACATCGGTGCCGTCGAACGTGACCGGGGGCCGGGTATCGATCTGATCGCGGAACGCGGTGGCAAGCTCGTCAACAACCTTCTGAGAGTCGGTGACGGTGGTCTTGATCATGAACAGATCGCTCGAAACGCCGTCGGAGGCTGGATCGATTGGCAGCACGTCCGCGGTGCCGAGCTTCCTCATCGGGTCGTCGGTGGGGAAGCTCTCGGCGACCTCGGTCACCTTGTCCTGGACCTCTTGCCGGGTGAGGCTGAGCCGCTGGCCATCGGGCAGCTCTTTGAACTGGAGGGTGACCTGGGTGCCGCCTCGGAATTCGGTGTCGAGCATCTCGCCGCGCTGGGTGTAGACCATCCACATGCCGAGGCCGACAAAGAACGTCGAGATGATGATGAACACGGGCCGGAGCTTGAGCCACTGAATCTTCGGCTCGAGCACCCTGTCGATGACCGGCACCGACGAAGGCAGCATCTTGATGTCTTTCCACAGGTTGTTGTCCACGAGGATCGCAAATAACAGCCGGGTAATGACCAGCGCGCTGAACATGGTCGTCACCACGCCGATGCCCAGCGTGATGGCGAAGCCCTTGATCTCTTGCGTGCCAAGGTTGGCAAGCACGACCGTGACGATGAGGTTCGTCACGTTGCCGTCGACAATCGACGAAAGGGCCTTGCTGAACCCGAGCCGGACCGCCGCTTTGACTTCCTGGCCAGCGCGGAGTTCCTCGCGGATGCGCTCGAAGATCAGCACGTTGGCATCCACCGCCATGCCGAAGGTGAGCACGATGCCCGCGATGCCCGGCAGGCTGAAGGTCGCGCTGTTCGCGGCCATCGCGCCAACGAGCAACAGAGCGTTGCAGCCCAGCGCAATAACCGAGATGAACCCGCAGCGGAAGTAGTACAGAATCATGAACCCGCCGACGACAATCAGCGAGATCACGCCCGCAGCCAAGCCTTGGCGTAGGTTGTCGAGGCCAAGCTCGGGGCCGACGGTACTCTGGCTCAGCGGGCTCGACGAGAGCTTGCTCTGAAGGGCGCCCGAGTTGAGCACGCGGATGATGTAGCGGAGTTCTTCGGGTGGGAACTGACCGGTGATCTGCCCCTGGCTTGCGATGCGGCCGATGAGGTTGGGCGCGGTGTAGATCTGGTCATCGAGCAGCACCGCCATGCTGTCGTTGATGTGGTTCTCGGTGAGCTGGCCGAGCAGCACGGAGCCGCGCGCGTCCATGCGGAAGTTGATGGCGCGGCGGCCGATGTCGTCCTGGCCCGCGAACGAGCTGGCGACCTGCCATGTGCCGTCTTGCAGCAAGCGGTCGCCCCGGCGGTCCCAAGCGAGCATGTAGTACTCGCCGTCCCACTCCTCGACGATGTAGCCCCGGCCCTGGAAGAAGCCCGGCGGGTTAGCCAGCAGCGCCTCGTAGCCAGCCACGTCGTCGTACCAGTTCTCGATGCGGTTGATTTTGTACCAGCCGCGGTCACGCACACGAACGCCATCTGGGCCGCGCTCGCGGAACGCTGCGCGGAGTTCCTGTTCGTCGGACTGCGTGCCCGGATCGACGGTGATGCGGAAGCTCAGCACACCCGATGCTCGGAGCATGCGGATGAGGTCCGAGGGGTCATCGAGCGTGGTGCGTACTTCTTGATACCCGTCGTACTTCTCGATCGCGGTGGCGATGAGCCCGCTCTCAGCCGGGAATTCTTCGAGCAGCGCGCTGATCGCCAGCTCACGTGGGCTGGGCAGCGTGACCAAGTCGCGGTCGGTCTGGCTCGCCTTGAGGCGCTGCTGGCGTGGCGAACGATCAAGAGCGGCTCGCACACGTTCGGCCGAGGGCGAGGCGTTGGCGATGCTGTCGCGGGCCAGGTCGTAGGCGAGTTCGAGTTGAGCCGCCCGCTCCGCGATCGTCAGCACACCCTCGGCATTGGGATCGGTGGCATCCAGCAGTTGGCGGGCCTCGCGGGCGTTGGCGTAGGCCTCGGCAAGGTCGTTGAGCGCCTGCTCGCGGGCAGCGTCCCCTCCCGCCAGATCGGCGAACGCTTGGGTGCGCTGAACGCCTTCGAGCCGCATGGCTGCGTCGATCTGGTCGGTGGTCAGCCGGCGCGCCTCGATGGCATCGAGCGCGTCGTCGTACAACACCCGAGCGGCCTTCACCTGCGGGCCGGGCAACGGCATGGTGATCTCGAGCCGGTCACGGCCCTGAGGCACCATCGAGATGTCGTACAAGCCGTTGGGGTCGACGCGGTCCTTGAGCACGCTGATCAGGTTGCCCATGACCTCGCGCGAGTTCTCGTCCTGCTTGATCTCGACCGTGTAGACGAGGCTCACGCCGCCCGAAAGATCCTTGCCCAGCCGGAGCGTCTTCTCCGGCGGGATGATCGTCACGATTGCCAGCAGCAGCAGCACGCCGACCATTGCCAGCTTCAGCCCGGGGTTTCGCATCGCACTCTCACCTGTCACCCCGGCGGAGGCCGGGGGCTGTGGTTCATGGTCTCAGAACTGCATGGATCGCCGCTGCGGGCATCGGCCCGGCGGGTCGTTGGGATTCTGCCTCAGGCTGCTTCGGCCTCAACCACATCCGAGGCACCGGCCTTGTCGGCGGCCTGCTTGATGACCCGCACCACCGAGGCCTTGGTGACCTTCATCTTGGTGTGCGTGGAATCGTCGATCTTGAGCACGACCACGTCGTCGCGGACCTCACCGATCACGCCGATGATGCCCGCTGCGGTCTGCACCGTGTCACCCCGCGAGAGGCTCGCGAGCAACTGCTGGGTCTGCTTGCGCTGCTTGCGTGAGTTCATCATCATCGAGATAATCATGAACGCGAACACGCCCATCATGATGAACAGCATCATGTTTGAGCCAGGGGGCGCGGCCTGAGCAGCGGTCGCACCGCCCGGCACGAGGGCGGCGCCTTCGCCAGCAGGCGCTGCGATCGACCCGGTTGACGGGGCGCCAGCCTGGCCGGGCACACGGGCTGCGGGGCCAGCGGCTTGGTCCTGCCAGAAGGTCGAGGCGAGGGTCGGCGATGCGATAGAGGTGTTCACGGCGCGGATTCCTCTCGGGAACTCACAAGGTTGGTTGCAGGGCCACCGGGGCGGATCGCCGCGCTCGCTGGCAGACGGTCACTCTAGGCCTCGGGGGCCTGCCGACGGGCCCCTGAGCCGCCATCAAACGCCTCCGAAGCCACGGGCCAGCGGTCGTAGAACCCGCCCGGGCCGTCCCATTGGTCGCTGCGGATGGTTTGGCGAAGATCGTCCATGAGCCGCTGGAAGTGCCTGAGGTTGTGCAGGCTCACCAGAATCGGCCCGAGCATCTCCTGCGCGTGGAACAGGTGGCGGATGGTTCCTCGGCTCATAGGCCCGCCGCCCGGGCTCACCACCCCGTGCTGGCTGGGGTCGCAGGCCGGGCAGTCGCAGCCCTCTTCCAGCGGCCGAAGATCTTCAGCGAACCGGGCGTTGCGCAGGCGGATCTGCCCCGAGCGGGTGAAGGCGTTGGCGTTCCGACCGTTGCGGGTCGGCAGCACGCAGTCGAACATGTCCACGCCTGCGCGGACCGCCGAGACAATGTCGTGCTCGTAGCCCACACCCATCAGGTAGCGTGGCTTGGCCTCGGGGAGCAGGGCCGCAGTCAGTTCGGTGACCCGGCGGATGTCCGCCGTCAGTTCCCCCACTGCCACGCCCCCGATGGCGTACCCGGGAAGGTCGATGGCGGCGATCTGCTCGGCGCACCACGCGCGCCGATCGGGATCGGTCCCGCCCTGCACGATCCCAAACAGGGCCTGGTCGGCGTGCCGCTCGTGCGCGCGCACGCAGCGTTCGAGCCAGCGCACCGTCCGCTCGTTGGCAGCTTGGAGCCTCGCAGCGTGGTTGTACGAGCCGGGGCCTTGGGCGTCGCGCTGCTGGGCCAGGCGGATGCGGGTCTGGTTGACGGGGCCTGCTGAGGGGTCAATCGAGGGCGGGCAGTCGTCGAACGCCATGATGATGTCCGCGCCCAGCGCGTTCTGGATCTGCATGGACGATTCGGGCGTCATGCGGATCATCGCACCATCGACCACGGACTTGAAGGTGACACCCTGATCGTCGACCGCGTTGATGTCGGCCATCGAGTACGCCTGGTAGCCACCCGAGTCGGTGAGGATCGGCCCGTCCCAGCCCATCATCGCGTGCAGCCCGCCGAGGGCCCTGGCGGTATCGGGACCGGGCCGCAGCAGCAGGTGGTAGGTGTTGGCGAGCAGGACCTCGGCGCCGACGGCCCGAAGCTGGGCGGGGTAGATGCCCTTGACGGTGGCCTTGGTGCCGACGGTCATGAAGGCTGGCGTCTGGAACGAGCCGTGGGGCGTGGTGACCCGGCCCACGCGGGCCGAGGTCGATGCCGACTTGGCCTCGATCTCGAACGCCAGCGGCTGGCCTGCGGGCAGGGGCGTTGAAGGCGGGGCTGGCTTGGGCGGAGGGGTAGGCACAGCGGGATTGTTCGCCCGCTGGGGCCGCTACGCTGGCAAGAATCGGATTCTGCATACGCCAAGGTGCCCGAGCGGAGTGACTTCAAGACGTGAGCTGGCGCGATTCAAACCCGGCTGATTCCTACGACGACCGCCGGGGCGGCTTTCTCCGCCGAGTCTTTGGCGATGGGGAGAACCCGCTCACCTGGGCGCTTCCGCTGTACACGCTCTGGGGCATCCGGGTGCGGGTCCACATCGTGCTGGTGCTGTTCACGCTTGGCCGCGTCGTTTGGGCATTGTGGGACGGCTCCTCGGTCGGGGCGATGCTCGGCTGGATGGGCTCGCTGTGGCTGCTCGTGCTGCTGCACGAGTACGGGCACTGCTTTGCAGCAAGGCGCGTCGGGGGCGCTGCCAACGAGATCGTGCTCTGGCCGCTCGGCGGGCTTGCGATGTGCGAGGTGCCCGACCACTGGAAAGACAACCTGATCGTGGCGCTGGCGGGGCCAGCGGTGAACGTGGCGCTGCTGCCGGTGTTCGCGCTGGCGATTGTGCTGGCGACGGGCGACGCAGGGCTGATTCTGTTCAACCCGCTCCAGCCGCAGCTTTCGATGGCCAGCCCGAGCCTCGCGGGCGGCTGGGTAATGGGCAAAATGATCCTGGTCGCCGCCCACCAGATGAATCTGTACCTGCTGGCGTTCAACATGCTGGTCGCGATGTTCCCGATGGACGCGGGGCGGGTGCTGCACGCGCTGCTCTGGAAAAAACGCGACCGCTACGAAGCGATGGCCATCACTGCAAGGGTGGGCCTGGTCTTCGCGGTGCTGCTGATCGCGGGCGGGTTGATTGCCAACAACGTGACGCTCGCGTTCATTGGGCTGTTCGGCGGGCTGCTGTGCTGGCAGGAACTCCGCGTGATGCGGTTCGAGGCCGATCCGATCATGGCCTCCGCCTCGATGAGGGACCTCGATACCGACGACGACCTGCCGAGCAAGCGCGAACTCAAGGAGCAGGCCAAGCGCGAGTCGCTGGAAGCGGAGATGGACCGGATCCTCGCCAAGATCAGCGACGAGGGCATGGGCTCGCTCAACACCAAGGAACGGAAAACGCTGGCGAAGGCTTCCGAAACACGCCGAAAGAACACCTGATACGCGCCGGCCGTAGGCTTGGCGGACCGCTCGATCGCAGAGACCATTCAGAGAGACCGAACCGACCATGGGACTAGCCGACCGCGAATACGCCCGACGAAGACCGCCCCCATCGGGCCTTGGTGCCGCGCGCGGGCTCAGTGTGACGACGTGGCTCATCATTATCAACATCGCGATCCATGTGATCGGGCTGGGGATGTTCGCGACGCAGCCACCGACGGGGCTGCCTGGCGCATGGTCCTGGCTGCACCAGTTCGGGTATTTCTCGACTGAGAAAGCCTTCTTCTACCTATCAGGCGGCACGCTCACGCTCAACTTTCAAGTCTGGCGGCTCATTACGTTCCAGTTCCTGCACGACCCCAACACCATCTGGCACCTGTTGCTGAACATGCTCGGGCTCTACATCTTCGGGCGCACCGTCGAGCAGTACCTCGGCTCGAAGAAGTACCTGGCGTTCTACCTCGTGTGCGGCATCTTCGGAGCCCTGCTGTACGTGCTCATGGGCGTCACCGGCATTCTCGTGACCGATCCGCGCATGCCGTTGATCGGAGCCTCGGCGGGTGTGTTCGGCGTGATCCTGGCGTGCGCGTACATCGCGCCCGACACCGTCGTTCAGCTCATCTTCCCGCCGATCCCGCTGAAGATGAAGTTCTTCGCGTACGGCTACGTCGCGCTGGCTGCCTGGAACCTGATCACGGGCGGTCACAACGCGGGCGGCGACGCGGCCCACCTCGGCGGGGCTGCGGCGGGGTACTTCTTCATCCGCCGAAGCCACCTGCTCACGGACTTCTTCGATGTGCTGAACAACTCGAAGAAGCCGGCCAAGCCCGGGCGCGCCAGCCGTCGCAAGGCGGGCGGCAGCGCGAGCCGATCGGATGTGGACCGCATCCTCGCCAAGGTCAGCCAGCACGGGCTGGCGAGCCTGAGCGACAAGGAGAAGAAGATTCTCCGCGAGGCCAGCGCCGACTCGCAGCGGTAGCCCGGCGAGAGCCGCTGCTCGCTGCTGAAAAAACACCCCCGGGAGGATTCGAACCTCCGACCGTTGGATTAGAAGTCCAGTGCTCTATCCAGCTGAGCTACGGGGGCAGGCAGCCAGAGTCTACCCGCCTGGATCAACCCAGCGCCGGTGCCCACGGCCATGCGCCGCAGCAGGATGCCCGTGCCGCGAAGCCCGTGTAGCATCAGCCACATGCTTCGACGAATCATCAGCGTGCTCTCGCTTGGCTGCGCGGCTTTGGGCGCTTCGGCTCAGGCGGTCGATCTCCGCATCGCCACCTTCAACATCTGGGACGTGCGCACCGCGGACCTGCTGACGCCCGATCAGCCCAGGCTCAAGGCCATCGCCGAGGTGGTTCAGCGGATGCGGCCGAACATTCTGCTGCTCAACGAGATCGCCTACGACATGCCCGGCGGGCCGGACGTGGGCCAAGACCAGGGCGATGCCGAGGGCCTCAACGCCCAGCGGTTCGTCGACCACTACCTGAGCGTGCCTCAGGCCGACGGGCTCAAGCCCATCAGGTACGTCGCGTTCATGTGGCCCACCAACACCGGTCTGCCCAGCGGGTTCGACCTCGACAACGACGGCAAGGCCACTACCGAGTTCCCGTATCCGCCGCCAACCAACGCCGACGGCACGCCCGGGCCGTCAACGCCCGAAGGCCGTGCTTACGGCAACGACTGCTGGGGGTTCGGTACGTTCCCGGGCCAGTACGGCATGGCGCTCTTGGTCGATGAACGGCTGACCGTGCTCGTGGATGGTGTGCGCACGTTCCGAACGCTGCCCTGGGACTACATGCCCGGCGCTCAGATGCCCACCAAGGCCGATGGCGAAAGCTGGTTCTCCGTTGAGGAGCTTCAGTACGTTCGGCTGTCGTCCAAGAGCCACTGGGACGTGCCAGTGCGGTTGCCCAACGGCCGGGATTTGCACGTGCTCGCGAGCCACCCCACGCCGCCCGCGTTCGATGGCGACGAGCAGCGCAACCAGAAACGCAATCACGACGAGATCCGGTTCTGGGCGGACTACGTCTCGGGCGAGACCTGGATCGTGGACGACACCAACAAGCCGGGCAGCCTCAGGCGTGGCGAGGCGTTCGTGATTCTGGGCGATCTCAACGCTGACCCGAATGATGGAAGCTCGTTCAAGGATCCGATCGACAACCTGCTGCTCGGCTCGCGCGTGGTCCATCAAGGCATCAAGCCAAGCTCGGATGTTGCGGTGACCATCGATGGCAAGGCCCTCGATGCGACCGATACCGCCGACTTCGGGCTTCGCGTGGACTATGTGCTGCCCTCGGCGAACCTCACGCCCAAGGCCACGGGCATCTGGCGTCACCCGAGTGCGCTGTGGAACGGCAGGTTCCCGAGCGACCACTTCCCGGTGTGGCTTGATGTGCGCGTGCCCGCCGCCGACTGACCGCAGGAAACTCGGCCTCAAGCAGGCGGCTCGGGCGGGATGGGTTTGCCGTGCGGATCCGTGGGCGGCTCGCCCGTGGGCGCAAGCCTCAGGTGTTCGAGCCTTTCAGCGGTCTCGTGCACATGGTCGGGCGCGAGGCCGACCTGGTCCGCGAGGTAGCTCTCCCATAGCCGGTGTCTGCGGATGACTCGCTGAGCCTCGGCTTTGCCCGCAGCGGTGAGTGAATCGGTGGCATCGTCGATGAGCCCATCGCGCACCAGCGAGCGCTTGGCCGAGGCGTGCGCACGCGGGCGCTGGGGCATTGCGGATGAAGCCTCCGCCTCGCGGTAGAGCGAGGCGAGCAGGTCGTCGCGTGCGATCGATCGGCCCATCGCATGGAGCCTCCACCGGCGCGCAATCACGCCGTGGCGCGGAGAGGCAAAGACCGCGAGCGTGAGCACCGCGCCAGCCATCACCGCCATTGAGCCCGCAGCGTTTACCGAGTCGAGCCCGAACCACGCGGGCACCGCAGTGGCCGCGATGTACCCGGCCGCGCAGCTCACGACCGCCACCAGCACACTGACGAGGAGCTGGCTGCGCAGCCGATCCGTCAGCAGGCGGGCGGTCGCTGCGGGGCAGATGAGCATCGCGATGACGAGGATGGAGCCGACCGCCTCGAACGACGCGACGGTGGCCCCTGCGACAAACACCATCAGCGCCAGGTGCAGGCCGGTCGCGCTGAACCCGAGCGTGGTCGACAGCGCCGGGTCGAAAGCCGCGATGCGCAGCTCCTTGAACAGCGCTCCAACAAAGCCAGCCGCGAGCACGAGCATGATCGCGAGCGTCCATACCTGCTGGGGCACGGCGCGCAGCGAGCCGGGCTGCCAGAACTCGCCCCATGATTTTGGGGCGCCGTACCAGACGAGTGTTTCAAGCTGGCCGTGCAGCACGCACTCGGCGTCCAGGTCCACGCCGCTGGTGTCCGAGACTTCGAGCAACAGCACGCCAAGCGCGAACAGCACGCTAAAGACCACACCCATCGCAGCGCCCGGCTCGACCCGGCCAAGCCTCTTGACCAGTTCCACGAGCAGCACGGTGGACACCCCCGCTGCGAGCGCGCCGGTGAACATGGCCAGCGGGCTGCGCGAGGCGGTCAGTACAAACGCGATCACGAGTCCGGGCAGCACGCTGTGGCTGATGGCGTCGCCCATCAGGCTTAGCCGTCGCAATACGAGGAAGTTGCCAAGCAGGCCGCAACTGATCGCAGCGAGCAGGGCCGCGGTCAGCGGGAACAGATCAAGATCGATGCTGAGCCCCATCACGCGCTGGCTCCATCGACTGCCGCGCCGGGCACCGCGATGCCGCGCGCGCGCAAGAGCGATTCGAGCTCGGTAATCAGCGGCTCGCTCAGCACGTGCTCGACCTGATCGACCGACCAGTCAACGTGGCTCGGGGCGATGTCGGCGTAGCTAACGAGGTACTGCTCCCACAGACGGTGGTTGCGCCGAACGGTGGCGCCCCGCGCCAGACCCGAGGCCAGCACCTCGACGCCGCCGCCCTTCTTCGCTCGCGCCAGTCCGCGCGCGCGCAAAGACCACCGGATCACTACCGCGAACCACGCGGGCCAGCCCTGGTGCCTGGCGACGGCTGCGAGTTCGGGTGCTCCGAGTTGGGCGTGTTGGTGGGCGTGTTGCATGAACGCCCGTTCGAGCACGTGGTCACACGCGATGCGCAGTCGCAGTCTGAGATGGCGGTGGACACTGGCGATGACGCCTCTCTTGGGAGCCACCAGCAAACTGATGGCGAATACCGCACCAGCCGTCAGCACGATGACCGAGCCCGCGGGGGCATCGGGCAGCACCGCCGACGCGGACGCCCCGAGGTAGCCGCTCAGCGCGCCGATCGCACCCGACAGCGCGATCAGCACGGCTGCTCGGTCCGTCCAGAAGCGGGCCGCCACGGGCGGGATGATGAGCATCGCCACCACCATGATGAGCCCGACCGCTTGCAGCCCCGCGACCGTTACGACCACCACCAGCGCCATCATCAGCAGGTCGATCAGCGACACGGGCCAGCCGTCAACCGCCGCGAAGGCATCGTTGAAACAAACAAGCGTGAACTCTTTGAGCAGCAGCCCCGCCGCGATGATCGACAACGCTGCGAGCGCGGCCATGAGCTGGGCATCGGCGGCGCTCATGGCCGCGGTCTGGCCGTAGATAAAGTGGCTGAGCCCCGCTGCGCCCTCGGGCGCGTTCTTCTGGATGTAGCTCAGCAGCACGATGCCCGCGCCGAAGAACACGCTGAGCACGATCCCGATCGCGGCGTCTTCCCGCAGCCGCGTGGCGCGCACAAGCCACTGGATGCTCAGCACGCCCAGCACGCCCGTAACAGTCGCCCCGAGCAGAAGCACCGGCAGCGTGCGCCCGCTCATGCCAAGCGCCGACGCAGCAAGAAAAGCGCCCGCCACGCCTGGCAGAGCCGCGTGCGACAACGCGTCGGCCATGAGTGCCCGCTTGCGGAGCAGCGCGAACACCCCCACCACGCCCGCTGCGAGCCCGAGCATCGCGGTGCCCAGCACCACGACGGTCGTGTTGTGCCCGCCTTGGAGCGTGAGCACCTCGAATGCCTCCGCGAAAAGCACGCTATCTCCAACCGATAGTGGTGCGAGCGACTGGCTCACTTGCCAAGGCCCTCACCGGACTCGGCCCGTGCGATCGCCTCGGATGCCGCCGCCAGGAGCGTCAGCCGGCCGCCGTAAGTGCGTTGCAGATTCTCCTGCGTGAACACGTCCGCGACGGGCCCGCTCGCCACGACACGCATGTTGAGCAGGATCACATCATCGAAGTATTGCTCGACGGTTTGCAGGTCGTGGTGCACCGTCAATACGGTCTTGCCCGAGCTTCGCAGGTCGCGGAGCACCTCAACAATGGCACGCTCGGTGGCTGCATCGACCCCGGCGAACGGCTCGTCCATGAAATACAAGTCGGCTTCCTGCGCGAGCGCACGAGCGAGGAACACCCGCTGCTGCTGGCCGCCCGAGAGTTGGCTGATCTGTCGCTTGGCGAGCGGGGCCATGCCGACGCGTTCGAGGCATTCCATCGCGGCGGCTTTGTGCGCACGGGTCACGGGCCTGCACCAGCCGAGCATGCGGTACCGGCCCATGCAAACAACATCGAGCGCTGAAACGGGAAAGTCCCAGTCCACACTCTCTCGCTGAGGCACGTACCCGATGCGCGCGCGGGCCTTCTTGTAGGGCTGACCCCAGAACTCGACCTGGCCCGAGGCCGGCGGGATGAGCCCGAGGCACGCCTTGATGAGCGTGCTTTTGCCCGCGCCGTTGGGGCCGACGATCGCGATGAGCCGATTGGGCGGCGCGTCGTAATCAACATCCCACAGCACGGGCCTGCGGTGGTACGCAACAGTCATCGCGTGGATCGAGAGCGGGCTGTTTTCTGAGTGCTCGGGGCGAACGCTGAGTGGCTGGGCGCGGGGCAACTGGGATGGGGGGGGCGTCACGGCGAGAGTTTCCCGTGCAAGCCGCGCTCGGGTGCATCACCGCCGAGCGCACGGGCGATGGTCGTGGCATTGTGGTCGATCATGCCGATGTAGGTGCCCTCGTAGGTGCCGGGCTCACCCATCGCATCGCTGAACAGCGTGCCTCCGATTTTCACCGTGTGGCCGCGCGATTCAGCGCCTGCGATGAGGGCCTTGATGCTGCGCTCGGAAACGGTCGATTCCACGAATACAGCGCCGATCTGCCGATCGACGAGCAGATCGACGAGGCGCTCGATATCACGGACCGCGGCTTCGGATTCTGTAGAGAGCCCCTGGATGCCCACGACCTCGTACCCGAATCGGTTTCCGAAGTAGTTGAACGCGTCGTGCGCGGTCACCAGCACCCGGCTCGACTCGGGCACGCTGGCGAGCACACTGGCGGCGTATGCATCGAGTTCTGCGAGCTGGGACAGGTACGCGTCGGCGTTGGCTTGGTACTCCGCTGCGCCATTGGGGTCGTGCTCGGTGAGCGCTGCGCGCACGACTTCGACCGCCTTGGCCCACGCGGCTGGGTCCATCCAGACGTGCGGGTCGTAGTGGCCGGCGAAGGCATCAGGTTCGAGCAGATACTGCTCATCGAGCTGTTCGGTGACAGCGGTCACACGCTTGCCGGATGCGGCGGCGCGGACGAGCGTGTCGGTCATCTTGCCCTCGAGCAGCAAGCCGTTGTAGAAGATCACATCGGCGCCCATCAGCCGCTGAATGTCCGAGCGGGTGGGCTTATAGAGGTGCGGGTCGACCCCGGGGCCGAGCAGGCCCGTGACGTTCGCCCGGTCGCCAGCGACCTCGGTCACGATGTCGGCGATCATGCCGACGGTGCAAACGAAATCGGGCTTGGTTGCTTGAGACGGCGCTGGCTGTGTTGGCTTGCCGCAGCCAAAGAGAGTGACTATTACGGTAAATAGCAGGGCGATACCCGCAGGCATGCGCATAAGAGATTCCTTGATTGGAGCGAAATCACGCTCAACGTAGCTTAGGCTACATTGCGACTGAACGCAAATCGGTCCCCCTGCGGACTTTGTGGCCACAAAGGCTGGTTGAGCAAGCTGGTTTCAGACGGGCGTAGCCGTTTCAGCGACCGACCACTGGTTGCCATCACGCGTGACAGGTCGATACAACGTGTCGCGCTCGATGGGTTCGTAGCCCGCCTCGCGGATGGCCTGTGTGAGCTGCCACGCGGTGGTTTCCTGGTGGGTGCTGGCGCCGCCGACTTTGGTGATGTCGTACCACACGACCGTGCCGTCGATGTCGTCGGCCCCGGACTGGAGCATGAGTTGGGCCATCGCGAGGGTCTGCATGATCCAGAAGGCCTTGACGTGCGGGAAGTTGTCGAGCATGAGCCGGGCGATGGCGAGCGTGCGCAGGTTCTCGAGCCCGGTCGGTCCGGGCAGGGCTTCAAGCGGCGATCCATCGGGGAAGAACGGCAGCGGCGTGATGGTCTGGAAGTAGCCCGCGGTCTGCTGGGCCATCTCGGGCGTGGGCAGCATGGAGCCGGGGCGGGTCAGCGTGATGACCGGGGCGCTGATGCCGGTGGTCGCAGCGAGGCCGGGCTCGGTGAAGCCGTTCGCTTCGCCCGCGTAGCCCATGCGTGCGAGGGCCTGGTCTTGTGCGCGGCGGAGAATCTCCATATGCACGAGGCGTTCGCGGCGCTGGTCAACGTGGCCATAGAGAATGGTCGCGTTGGTGTTGAGGCCCAGTTCGTGCGCAACCAGGTGGACATCAAGCCACACATCCGAACGGATCTTGCCTTTGTAGGCTGCGTCGTGAACACGATCGTCGAAGACCTCGGCACCGCCGCCGGGCAGCGAGCCGAGACCGGCCTGCTTAAGTTCACTGAGCACCCAGCGGATGCCAGCCTGACGGTCGGCGCTCTTGTAGACCTTGGCAATCTTGGCAAGGTGTACGACCTCGACGGCTGTGAACGCCTTGAGGTGCAGCGTGGGCGCAACCTCGCGAATCGCCGACAGCATCTCGGGGTAGTACGACCATGGCAGGTACGGGTGGAGGCCGCCGACGATGTGCATCTCCGTGGCGCCGAGTTCGACTGCTTCGATGGCTTGCTGGCGGACGTAGTCGAGGTCGCGGGTGTACGCGCCGTCCTCGCCCTTGCTTCGGCGGAACTCGCAGAACGAGCATGAGAGCGCGCACACGTTGGAGTAGTTGAGGTGGCGGTTGACGTTGTAGTAACCGGCGCGGCCGTGGAGGCGTCGGCGGACGATGTCGGCCAGCTCGATGACCGTCCAGATGTCACCTGTGCGGTACAGCGCATCGCCCTGTTCGAGCGTGAGCCGATCGCCCGCGACGACGGCCTCGCGAATGGAGTCGAGCGTTGGATCGGAGTTGGTTCGGCTCTGGGCGGCGATCATGCTGAATTGTTCGCTCGCCCGGCTGAGATTTCAATAATAAATGAAAACAAGCTTCCGCTGAGCCGACCTATCGCAGCGTAGGGCGCTCGAACCCGCATTCAGGGCATGCAGCGGGTGTCGCGTGGATGTCGTAGCCGCAGCCGGGGCAGAGGCCCCGGATGGACCACGATTGGAACTGCCTTCGCCTGCGTTCGGTCTCGGCTCGGCGGGTTGCGTACACCGTCAGGGCGAACCACCCTGCGGTGATGACCGCTGCCCAGACAGCCCGGTGCAGCCAGCCCCCCGTGCTGAACACCACCGCGAGCGTCAGTGCAGTCAGGTAGAGAACGCCCGTGATGACCTGCATCAGCCAGTTCACAAGAGCATGGTACGAACACGCCCAGAAATGCAACGCAGACAAGTCAGTCCGGCAGTTCCCCCACCACGCTTACGGGGCAGCCGCACTGGAGCGCGTCGAGGACGCCATCGCTGATTTCGCTGTGGGTGAGCCAGCGTCGGCCTGCTTGGCCGCGGTGCTCGCCGAGGATGACGCGCTGTCGGCGGGTACTGGTTGAACTCGATGGCAGTTCGAGGAGCCCAGCATCGCCTCGGCGGATCGCGGCTGAGCCGACGACCTCGATATAGACCTTGGGCATGAGAATGGTCAGCGCCTGGTTGTGCTGGACGCCCGAGTCGCTGTGGAGCCACGCGACGACGTGGTCCGGGGCGAGCGCAGCGAGTTGTTCCAGCAGCGTGAGGTAGCTCGGCCGGTCGTGCCAGTCGGCGGCGTGGCACGTGACCGATGGCTCTGAGGTTTTGGGCCTTGGTTGGCGGCCAACGGCGTGGACTTCTTCGCGAGCGGCAGCGAGCCTCAGGCACAACGGCCACAGCATGCCCGTCCCGCCGAGGACGACGGTGGTGCTGCGGCTTCCTTCTCGGGACGCTGTTAGGGTCATGCTCCCAAAGCCTACGGCTGCCAGACTGGCAGAGATCGCCCGACCCGACCGCTGATTTCACACCTACCGAGGGCGTTTGGCTGCCCTAGGGCGTGCCCCTGCCACTGGCACCGGGCTTGCAACTGGTCCGGGGAGCGAACACATTCATCCCGCGGCTTGAGCCCGGCTTACGGCTGCTGCAATCGGAGGTATCAACATGTCCAAGATCATCGGCATCGACCTGGGCACGACCAACTCGGTCGTCGCCATTATGGAAGGCACCACGCCCAAGGTGCTCATCAACGCATCGGGCAACCGCACCACGCCCTCGGTGGTCGCGTTCACCGCCAAGGGCGAGCGGCTGGTGGGCCAGCCGGCCAAGCACCAGCAGGTGACCAACCCCAAGAACACGGTCTACTCGATCAAGCGGTTCATGGGTCGGCGACACGAAGAGGTGTCGTCGGAAGAGAAGAACGTGCCGTACGAGGTCATCGGAGCCCCGGGCGAGTACGTCTCGGTCAAGATCAAGGACAACGACTACACGCCCCAGCAGCTCAGCGCGTTCATTCTTCAGGAGTTGAAGAAAGTTGCAGAGGACTACCTGGGCGAGAAGGTCGACCGCGCGGTCATCACCGTGCCGGCGTACTTCAACGACGCCCAGCGGCAGGCCACCAAGGACGCGGGCGAGATCGCTGGCCTCAAGGTCGAGCGCATCATCAACGAGCCCACAGCGGCGGCTCTGGCTTACGGCCTCGAGAAGAAGACGAACGAGAAGGTCGCGGTCTTTGACCTTGGCGGCGGCACGTTCGACGTTTCGATCCTCGATGTGGGCGACGGCGTGTTCGAGGTGCTGAGCACCAACGGCGACACGCACCTCGGCGGCGACGACTGGGACCAGCGCCTCATCGACCACCTGCTCGGCGAGTTCAAGAAGCAAGAAGGCATCGACCTCTCAAAAGACGCGATGGCGATGCAGCGGCTCAAGGAGGCTGCGGAGAAGGCCAAGATCGAGCTCAGCCAGATGCACGAGTCCACGATCAACCTGCCGTTCATCACGGCGAACCAGGACGGTCCCAAGCACCTGACCATCACGCTGACGCGGTCGAAGTTCGAGAGCCTGTGCAGCGACCTGTTCGACCGGCTGCGCGGGCCGTGCGAATCAGCGCTCAAGGATGCCAAGATCGACCCGGCCAAGATCGACGAGATCGTGCTGGTGGGCGGCTCGACCCGCATGCCCAAGGTGCAGGAGATGGCCAAGGAGATCTTCCGCAAGGAGCCCAACCGCAGTGTGAACCCCGACGAAGTCGTCGCGGTGGGCGCGGCCATCCAGGGCGGCGTGCTGTCGGGCGATGTGAAGGACGTGCTGCTGCTCGATGTGACCCCGCTGAGTCTGGGCGTCGAGACCCTCGGCGGCGTGACCACCAAGCTCATCGAGCGTAACACCACGATCCCGACCTCCAAGAGCGAGACGTTCTCGACCGCGAGCGACAACCAGCCCAGCGTGCAGATTCATGTGCTGCAAGGCGAACGGGAGTTCGCGCGCGATAACCGCACACTCGGCCAGTTCGAGCTCAAGGACATCCCGCCGTCGCCCAAGGGCACGCCGCAGATCGAGGTGGAGTTCGCGCTCGATGCCAACGGCATTCTGAAGGTCACCGCGACCGACAAGGCCACGGGCAAGAGCAACAACATCGAGATCAGCAACTCGGGCGGGCTGTCGGCTGCGGACATCGAGAAGATGAAGGCCGACGCTGAGGCCCACGCCGAGGAAGACAAGAAGCGGCGCGAGGTCGTCGATCTCAAGAACCGCGCCGAGAGCATCGTCGGCCAGACCCGCAAGGCCCTGGACGAGCACGGCGACAAGGTCGAGGGCGAGGTTCGCAGCAAGATCGAGTCGTCGATCAGCAACCTCGAAGACAAGCTCAAGGGCGACGAGGCGGCCCCGATTCAGGCGGCCATCACCGAGCTCGAGTCGTCCGCGAGCGAACTAGGCAAGATCATGTACGAGCAGGCTGCCCAAGCTCAGGCAGCGGGCGGGGAGGCCCCAGATGGCGGCTCCGAATCGGCCGACAGCGACGTGATCGACGCCGAGTTCGAGGTCAAGGAAGACAAGAAGTAAGCCGACCGGCTCAACTTCGCTCTACCAAGGGTCGCCCCTCGCGGGCGGCCTTTTTTCGTACCCGGAACGGCTACGGCAGGCTGCGAAAAAATTCGGCAAGTGGGTCCGAACCCGGCCTTGACGGGGCTCGTAATACCGCTGCGGACGGTCTTGATAATCCCGACTCTCTCTCCTCCAGACGGCCCCGGTAGCAATGCCTGGGCCGTCTTGTTTTTTCTGAGTCACTCGGCGGCGCGCAACGCCACGATGCGTTCGATCATCGCCTTGGCGGCTTTGGCCCGGTGGCTGACCGCGTTCTTGATGGCCGGGTCGAGTTGGGCGCTTGAGTGCTCAAAGCTCGGCGCCACGAGAAACAGCGGGTCGTAGCCGAAGCCGTGGGTGCCTCGCGGAACCCCTCCCTGCGACGACGGGCCGGGCATGCCGATGCGCCCGACGAACTCGCCGCGGGTTTGCGCGAGGATGTCGGCCCCTCCACCGCCACCCTCGCTGGGCAGCACCAGCACCATGACGCACACGAAGCGGGCCGTGCGATCGGGTTCGGCTACTTGGGCGAGATCGGCTATCAGTCGTTTGTTGTTGGCGGCATCCCGCTCATCTCGGCTGAGGCCGGTCTCCTTGCCGTCGGTAGCGTAGTGGCTTGAGATCACGCCGGGCGCGCCGCTAAGGGCATCGACCATCAGGCCCGAATCGTCCGCGAGGCAGGCCATGCCCGTCTGCTGGGCGTACGACCTGGCCTTGATGGAAGCGTTGGCCTCGAACGTGCCGCCGTCTTCGACGGGCTCGGTCCAAGGCCCGCCAGGCAGCTCGGCGAGCGAACGAAACCGCAATCCTGCTGGGCCTTGGCCGCTTAGGAGCATGGCGTTGAGCTCGCGGACCTTGTGCGGGTTGCCTGTGGCGACGACAATTTCGTTGAGCGGCGCAGCGGGATCGGTCATCGCCGACGGTAGGGCGCAGGGCCATCTGCGTGCGAAGTCAGCGCATCGGCTGGCCTGAAGCCGATCGCGTGCGAACGATCGGCGGTAGCGCTCGCGGGCGCGGCTTGGTCAGCGAGGTCCACCGGGGCTTGGCGAGCGGGCTGCCCAGCCGGGCGCGGAGGACTGGCGATGACCGAGCAGCAGACCATCGATGCCCTGGCCGAAGCAGCGGTCGAGACGATCGAATCCGGCATGACCGTGGGCCTTGGCACGGGTCGGACGGCTTCGCGCGGGGTCGTCGCGCTTGCGCGCAGGGTGCGTGAGGACGGGCTCAAGGACCTCCGCTGCGTGTGCACGAGCCACGAGACCGAGACGCTGGCCAAGTTCCACTCGCTGCCGGTGATCGAATTTGCAGATGTGAAAGAAGTCGATTTTCTGTTTGACGGCGCCGACGAGGTCGATCCCGAGCTGCGCATGCTCAAGGGCGCGGGCGGGGCGTTCACGCGCGAGCGCGTGGTGGCGTGGGCTTCCAAGCGGTGCGTCTACATGGTCAACGCCGACAAGCTCGTCGACCACCTTGGCACGCACCGCACGCTGCCGGTCGCGGTGATGTACTTCGGGCTGGCCTCGATCCAGTCGCACATAGCAGAGCTGGGTCTGCGCGGCAGCCTTCGGCACACGATCGAGGGCAAGCCGTTCTTGACGGACAACGGCAACCTGATCATCGATGTCTCACTCGGGCCGGAGCACGATCTGGAAGAACTCGCGGCTTCGCTCAACGACGTGCCCGGGATCATCGACCACGGCCTCTTCCTGCGCGAAGCCGACGAGATCATCGTTGATCGCAAGGGAGTGGTCGAACGGATGGCGCGCGAGAGCTGAGGCAGGCCCGTTTCAATCGCAGGGTCCGATGCGTCCGAGCTTCGCCAAGAAGTCACCAAAGCTCACTTGGCCGTCGGGTCCCGGCGTACCAAAGTCGTCGGCGATGTCGCCCCGGCAGGCGATGCCGCCTGCATCACACGGACCGATGAGTGAGAGCAAGGCGAGAAAGTCGCCGAAGCTCACCTGGCCATCGGCGCCGCCCGAACCAAAGTCGTCCGCTATGTCGCCCGGGCAACTAGCAAACTGCAAAACGTCCATCACGCGACCCGCGTAGAAGTGAGTTCCGGTGCGCGACAGGTGGAGCGTATCGGAGAACAGCCCCAACGGCTGAGCCTGGGTGTAGTCAAGACCCACAGCATTCAGATCGACGAACGAGACGCCTCCGCTGTCGCTCGCGTATTGCCGCATCGCATCGCGATAGGAGTCAAGCTCTGCATCAGGCTCTCCTTGAATGTCGTACATTCCGAACACAACGAATCCGATATCCTCGGCAGGGAGACCTGCAAACGCCCAGTCGGCGCGGATCTGTTCGATGAGCGTGTCGATGTTGTCGGTAAACGCCGCCGCTGAATCGCCCGGCGTGATACCCAAGGTAAGGCTCGGATCGGTTTCATTGCGGTCGTTGAAGCCCTCAAAGAGGGGGACCAACAGCTTGCCCGAACCGCCCTCGACGATGTTGGCCAGATACGTGGCTCGCCCCTGCGCGTCCCAGCTTCCACCTGTCCATATGTCCTGATAGAACGACCGGGTGCTCTGCCCGCCGTACCCAATGCTGGTCACGGTGGCACCCGTAGATTGTTCATCGAGCAAGCGAAGGTAGGTATAGCTGCTGTCGTCCGAGCCGTTGATGTAGTAGTCCGTGGTGACAACCGGTGTCGATAAGCCCGAGGGAATTCCGAACGACACGCTGTCGAGCCCAGTTAGTAGCAGACCCAGTGTGTCTGTATCGCTCTGAAAGTACACGTTGTACGGCGATGTGCTTCGTCTCGCAGCGCCTTGCAAGATGTCGGCGCCTGAGGCGCTGCCGCCCCATCCGGTGAGCGTCATCGCCCGACCGGCTAGCGCCGAACTCGACTCAACTAGAACGCCCAGCCGGCGCTGCGAGCCCGTGCCGGTGGTGTACATCTTGTTCTGCACCGAGTAGGTGCGCACGGCCTCGGGTGCGGCCGCGACATCCGGCACCCATCCGAACTGCGCGATCAACCGGAACCCGTCGCCCGACGCTGTGTCATGAAGCAGACCGGTTCCTGCCAGCCCCACACGGTCGGCCAGCGCTCGGTTGAAGCCATCGTCCCACCCGTGGCCGCCGAACAAGACGACGCTGTCACCAAGAATGAGCATGTCTGATCGGCTGTCTTGCGCCGAGGCTAACCACTGCTCAGCCGTTGGATCCAAAGAGACCCATTCCGGCTGTGCGTACACAGCTGGCCCGAGAGCCAATACACCGGCGGCTACAAAGATGATCTGTTTCATTCTCTCTCCGTCACCATTGGAACAGCCGTCCCTCGCTAGCCATGCTACGAGGTCAAAGGGTACTCCCTAGCTGACTCTTAGCCAAACCGATTCGGAACGCTTTGGATTAGTGATTACTATCACGAGCACACTCAAAAATGAACAACCCGCTGCTCCTGCGATAGAGGCAGCGGGTCGAGCGTTGTGGCGTTGGCAAAGCCTCAGCGGCGGCGACGGACGAGCCCCAAGCCCGCAAGCCCCATGACCGCTGCAGCGCTGGGTGCAGGAACGATCGAGATCTCGATCGTGGCGAGCAGGTCGGCTGACCCGATAAGGCTGTTGATGGTGGTGCCCGCGGGCGTGGTGCTGCCGAGCAGCGCCGACAAATCGGACCCTGCTGTGACCACGCCGCCCTCATCGGTGCCAGCGCCGCCGATCGTCGAGAAAGCAGCGCCGGCGCCCAGGTTCTGCTCGGTTCCCGCGTCGTAGACATCGGAGCCGAAGATCTGGATGGTGAACGTGCCGCTGGCGTCGTTGATGTTGCCGGCGGCATCGAACACGCGGTAGGCGAGCGGGTTGTCGTTGCCGATGAACGCGTCGTTGGATGGGATCACCATCGAGGCGAAGCTGAAGTACTGGTAGTTGGCGGGGTTGATGGGCGTGATAAAGGCATCGGCGGTCTCGCCGGGATCGATGATCGGAGCGCCGCCGAAGCCCGCCGCGTTGGCCGCGACACCCTGCCGGTTGCCGGGCTGTCCCGAAGCGGCGAAATCGGCAACGAGCCCATCGACGACGCCGTCTTCCGCGATGGCTTCGAGGGACGACGACGCGGCGCTGCCGGCATCGAAGAAGTCAAAGCCGCCATTCTGGAATGCGAACCACACGGGCGTAAGGAAGAAGTCGGTGTTGCCCTCGTTGGTAACACTGACCCTGATGTCGCCGTCGGCCTGGGCCGCGGCCGAACCCGCGACTGCAAGCAGACCGATCGCGCTCAACACTGTTGAAAGACGTTGCATATTCATACTCCACTACAAGGGGTTTCTCGATCCGCCGGCCGCGCTCAACACCTCTCCTCGTATGACGCGCACCGGCACACTTCGTGCCCAGCTAAACGCCCGACGCCTCAGAGTGTTCCGGCACTGAGAAGAATTTGCCTGCGCACGCTACAAGCGGACGGATTCCCTATGAGCGGAACCCCTCATCGCTCGCGCGATCACTGCCCTTGTGCGAGGGAGTACCCTGGCTTGCCGTCGTAATGCTTGAGCGGCTGGAAGTCGGTGACGCCGAACTTCTCAGCGATGCGGTCGAGCAGCGAGATGGTCGGCCCCTGGCCCATCGATGAGGCGTTGGCCATGTCGCGCAGTTCGAATCGCGCGCGGTAGTAGTCAACGATGTTGGTGTAGGGTGTGCCGTTGGGCCAGACCTGCGTGCCTCGGTTGCTCATCATCGTGAGCTTGAAGGGCGTGGCGGCGCAGATGGCCGACAGGGCCTCAGCCAACTCGGTGGGCTTGAGGATGGTGTCGAGGTAGATGTCGCAGCCGGTGTTGACGGACTTGAACTGCTCGAACGTGCGCATCAGTTCGTTGCTCGTCGGCGGGGTCGGCTTCACAAAGGTGATGGATTTGCCATCGGGCTCGGCCACGGGCTCGATGGAACTCGGCTTCTTGCCGAGGTGCTTGATGATGGCCGAGGCGTAGTCCTGGGTGTTGATCTCGGTGGTGTTGCAAGAAACGAAGTAGACCGTGTGCGCGCCGGATTCGAGCGTGGCGATGAGCGCGTTCTCGATCACGCCCGCAGCGTTGGTAAGACCGATGTGGCGAAGGAGCATCAAGCCGCTGAGCAGCAGGCTCGTGGGGTTGGCGATG